>DASQJI010000450.1:0-3999 GCA_035631175.1 Parafilimonas sp. | reverse complement strand
TCCTTTATCCGGTCAATATAGGGCTTAATGTCTTCATAATCCCGGACCGGGATCTGCTGCGTAAAATTTTCGTACGACTGGATAGATTCGAACTTATGTTCCTTGCCAAACTCCGTATTTTTTGCCGTTTTTACGAGCGATTTCATCAGGGTTTCCTGGTCTTCCACCGCCGTCGCAGCCCACTTCTTTGTCTTATTATAGATATAATTAGCAAATGGTTTAGCCAACAGGGATTTCAGATACATACGGCAATACTAAGCAGGCAAAATTAATGGTAATGAAGATGCTTTATATTTATTTGTTAAAGACACGAGTGAAAATTTCAAGTTTCTTTTCGTTTAATTGATGGTATCCCTTACCTTTGCCGTCCTAAATTTTTTAAGTCATGTTTGCGATCGTAAAAATTGCTGGTCAACAATTTAAGGTGCAGGAAGGCCAGGATCTGTATGTACCTCATATAGCCGGAAAGAGCGGAGACAAAATTGAATTCAGCGATGTATCGTTGGTGGATAATGAAGGGAAACTTTCATTAGCTGCAGATGTGAAAGCAATTGTAAAAGCGGAGATCGTTGACGAACTCGTGAAAGGAGACAAGGTGATAGCTTTTAAAATGAAAAGAAGAAAAGGGTTTCGTAAAAAACATGGCCACAGAACACAATACACAAAAATTAAAATCCAAAGCATCGCTTAAAAAATTTCAAATCACAAAAAAACAAGCTCCAAAAAATTGAGATTTGATATTTGGATCTTGGAATTTTAAAACAAGAAATCATGGCTCATAAAAAAGGTGAAGGCAGCGTAAAGAATGGCCGCGATTCGCAGAGCAAAAGACTTGGTGTAAAAATATATGGCGGCCAACCGGCAATTGCAGGAAACATCATCGTTCGTCAACGCGGCACAACTTATCATCCGGGGAAAAATGTTGGAGTAGGAAAAGATTTTACATTGTTTGCATTAGCTGACGGTGTTGTCGAATTCAGAAAAACAAAATCCGACAGAACCACTGTTTCTGTTTTACCCGCAGAAGCATAATCTTAAAACACATTTCATTTTTTGTTGCGCAAGTTTGAAAGTTATGAACGTGTTATTCACGTTCGTATAATAATTTTTTTTGGTGTTTGTAAATAAAATTTATACTTTAGTCTTATTATTTTACTAACCATTAAATTTCAAAACTATGGCAACAGCAAAAAAAGCTGCAAAGAAAGCCGCTCCGAAAAAAGCTGCAAAGAAAGCTGCTCCTAAGAAAGCTGCTAAGAAAGGAAAAAAATAAGAAGGAGATTTTCACAGCTAATAAGACTAAGTCCCGGATGTTTCCGGGACTTTTTAATTTGTATGCGCTCTCATGAAAGCAAAGCTGTCGCAAGATGTTTTTTCAATCCGTGTCGATCAAACTACACAGCTTGTTTCATTTTCTTTTTTCGCACGACCACAAATACAGAACCTGCGAGTAACAGCCATACGGCGGCCGACGCTGCGATCGCAATTTTTTCGCTGCCATAAAAAGAGTCCGGCGTAAATTCAAAATGAATATGGTGATTGCCGGCGGGAACTGCGAGCCCTCTTAATGCATAATCTGCTCTTACGATTGGCGCCTCTTTGTTGTCGATGTATGCTTTCCATCCACGATCATAATAGATCTCACTGAATACCGCAAACTGGTTGCTGTTGCTTGCGGTGGTGTAATCGATCACATCATTATCATTTTTTACAAGCGTGATTCTCGCTGTGCTGTCTGCTGCCGGCGTAAAAGGTATTTTGCTTTTTTCCGATTCTTCTACAATAACCGTGTCTGCCGGATGATTGTTATCAAGCGCCTTCATTGCGGCCGCATCATCTTTTACATAGGTAATGTGTTTTACAAACCAGCACGGTCCTAACGCCTCCGGGTTTTGCTGCACCGCAGGTTCGCCTTTCTGACCGGCGGTAATTACATATTTTGCATTCAGCATGTTAAGCACATTAATATTTAGTTTATTGCGCACCTGGTAATTCAGCAGGTCTTCATAGATGGCCAACTTTGCAGGATGATAACCGCCAATTGAATTGTGAAAATATGACGTCATCGCATCACTAAAAGGGTCAGACGTACTTAGGTTGAGTACGCGATAATAACTTGTGTCTTGTAAAATTTGTTGATCAACCGCCGACGGTGCAAAATTTTGAGATTCTTGATCTTCCCTTGCCTGGAAGTGGTCATCATTCAAATATCGCCTTCCTTCAGCCAGCACATCGATCGAACTTAAAACCACAAGCGCGATCATGGCGTAGGAAGATTTCATTTTATTTTTCAGGTACAGCCACAAACAAGCAAATGCTACTGCGGCAAAAAGCAGCGACCGAAGAATGTCTTTTCCAAACAATGATTGCCTGTCTTCTTTCAACGCATTATAAAAACTGTTTGCAGCGTCTTTATTTCCCCCGGTCATTTGCGTGAGCTGGCTGATCACTGAATCGTCGGAAGTTGCGGTGTACGTAAAACTCGTGTACAACATCGCGATGATCGCAAATACGCCAAGCATCACGTAACCGCTTGTCTTAAGTTTTTTTAATGCTAAACTCTTATCTGTTTCAAGAAAAAATAATTGCTGCAGAGTGATCACTGCTAAAAGTGGAAACAGGAACTGTGGAATCGCCAATGTATATGTTGGTACTCGGAATTTGTTGTACAACGGGAGATGATAAAAAAGAAAATCATTGAATGCAGGAAAGAATCTGCCCCAGCTCATCATCACTGCCAATAAACAAACGGCCAGTATCCACCACTTGTCTTTTCGTTTGAGATATATCATTCCGAATAAAAACAAAAAGCAAATGATAGCGCCTAAATATACCGGGCCCGAAGTGAAGGGTTGCTCCCCCCAATAGGCCGGGAATGCTGATGCAAATTGTGTTGCCTGGTCATCCGGAACGCCATTTTGTACCGCCATCGCTGCGAGGTGAGAATCTTTCGTTAACTCAGAGCCACCGGAAACGCCTCCATAAATGTTAGGCACCAGGATCGACAACACTTCAGACTTTTGAAAACTCCATCTAAACGCATACTCAATCGGCAAGCCGCCTGACGCCTGGCTATTTTTTTGAGCAGAATCCAACTCCAAAACACCATTACGCATCGTTGCTTTGGAATAATCATAAGTCGTCGCCAAAATCACAAGGTTCGACGCAACACCTAACGAACCGGTCACTGCAACGATCACCAATGATTTGACCAAATGCCTGTACTGTTTTGCTTTGATCCACTGGATGATGTAATAGACCGTCATAAAAACCGCAATGATCAAAAAGTAATAGGTGATCTGCAGGTGGTTCACCGCGATCAGCAAACCGGTGAACAAAGCAGTTAAAGCAGCACCCGGCCAATATCGTTTTCGATACACGAGAATTATTGCGCCCAGCAGCGCAGCCATATATGCCATTGCCTGCACTTGCGTTTCATGTCCCGCCACGACAAGGATACTACTGAAAGAAGCATACGCATACGCGAGAGCACCCATGATCCCAAGCCTGTAGTCGATGTTCAAAACCTGCGTAAGAAAATAAAAGCACATGCACAGTAAAAAGAAAAAAGAAAACGGCTTGCCGAGAAATAATGTAAATAATTTATGCAGGTAAATAAGATTGAAGGGGTTTTGCGGGTCCATCGCTATTTGGTATGCAGGCATGCCGCTGAACATACTATTTGTCCATAACGGATAATGGCCATGCGTTTCCTTGTATTTAAAAGAGTTCTGGGCCATGGCTTTCCAGTGGATGATGTCCGACTGCTGAAGTACTTTTCCCTGCAGTGCAGGTTTGCAATAAACTAAGGCAACGATCAAAAAAACACCAATGGCAATTAGATGAGGTGTGATTTTTTTCCAGTTAAGTGTCATGCGGAACTTATAAGAGCGGCAAACGTACGAAAATGTGATAATTCGCTGATTGCTTATTTGCCTCGTCGTTGTTAATAGATAGAGTGCGGTCGGAAGGTAATAGCACTCGTTCGTGATAATGTAT
>DASQJI010000449.1:0-2037 GCA_035631175.1 Parafilimonas sp. | reverse complement strand
AATATCACCATAAATGGGAACTTAACCGTTTCCACCACGCCAACGATCAATGGGAATTTTACGATCAACAACGGTACAGTATCGGCTGCGCCGATTTACGGAAGCAGCTCAACTCTTATTTATAATACATCGGCTGCAACTTATTCAGTCGGCAAAGAATGGAATGCGAGCACCACATCTGGCGCTGCAGGCCCGGGCAATCCTCAAAATGTGACTATACAAAATACGAATATAGTGGCGATGCCAAATGGAGATCGAAGAGTCCCCGGTAATCTCACGATATACAGCGGCGGATTAACGTTGAACAGTAATACAAATAAGGATTTATATGTAGGTGGTAACTGGGCCAACAGCGGAACGTTCACACATAATAAGCGCAAGGTAACATTCAATGGCACCAGCGGTACGCAAACTGTTAGTGGTAACAACACCTTCTATGACCTCACTTTAAATAATAGCGGAGCGACTACAGATTTCGGTACCAGCAGCATAACTATCGACAGTATTTTTCGGGTCACTGCAGGTACAATGGATGGTAATACATCAACATTTATCTTCAAAGGCAATCCCGGCTTGATCGCCGGCAGCGGAACCAAGCGCTTCTATAATTTTCAAATCAATGCAGGAGCGAATGTTTCCGATCTTGTGGCGAGTGCTGGTGATACTCATATCGCGAACAGCTTTTTAAACAATGGAACTTTTACACAGGACAGCTCGCACACGACTTACTTCGATAAATCTAATGCTTCAGAAAGTTTATCGGGGATTGGAACAACAACATTCGGCAATATAACCATCGGCGGCCCTACTTTCAGTTTTCCGACATCGCTTGACGCAGGGTCCCATTCATTCACCGTTTGTGGACGGATGTTCAAGTTTAGCAGTAATAATTCCTCATTCACCGGAAATACAAGCACGATCAATTTCGCTTTGTCTGCCGCGGGTGTTTGCACGATCAAGAACGGCGGCGGCGTTTCTGGCACGTCGGCAACTTTTTACAACGTAAGCATTTCATCCGGTTCCGTTGCAACCGGCGTCGATTTCGGTAACGGTCTCTCAACGATCAAAAACAATCTCACGATAAATTCACTGGGATATGTAACGAGTAATGCCCCAAAGTACAGCTCTTCATCGACGCTTATCTATAACACAACGTCAAACCCATACAACATCGGCAGCGAGTGGACAGGTAATTCAATTACTGCAGGCACCGGAGTTCCACAAAATGTGACCATTCAAAACACGAACAATGTCACGACGCCAAATTCAAATCGCGGTATTGCAGGAGATTTACAGATCAACTCCGGAACGTTCACTCTCGGTTCCGGTGATCTATACATCGCAGGGAATTGGTCTAAAGCAAGTGGCTCAACATTTACTCCGAACAGCCAGGCGGTCATCTTTGATGGCACGGGCTCGCAAACAATCGGAGGAACAACTGCGACCACTTTCTATAATTTGACCAACAGCAATACCACAGCGGATCTGACCATGTCGACGGACGTATCAGTGACTTCTGAGTTCACTGCAAACAACAACTCGAATCTTTATATCGGCAATAATACGCTTACCCTTGCCGGAACAATTACAGGCAATGGTACCTTATCCGGCAGCACGTCATCTAATCTTGCGATCGGTGGATCAACGACAAGTCTCGGCACACTGACATTCAAAGCGGGTTATCAAACACTAAACAGTATTACATTAAATCGTACTTCAGTCGGTGCCAGCTATGCAGTCGCATTAGGCAGCGATCTTTCGGTAAACAACGTGACCTTCACATCCGGGATTATTGCAACAGGAGCGCATTTGTTGACATGGAATAACAGCGGAAGTCTTAATGCGCCCAACATCCCATGGGCGTCGGGCAACAGCAGTTATTCGGACAGTTATGTCGCCACATGCAACGCCGACGGCACCGCGCTTAGTCTAACGACTCCTTACAGTGGCGAAGTGGGCTTCAAAATATTGCAAGTGGGAAGCACAACAGATTCGTCTTACTTTCCCGTTGGCGCGGATTTTAACAGTGCAAACAGG
>DASQJI010000448.1:0-4533 GCA_035631175.1 Parafilimonas sp. | reverse complement strand
GAAAATCCCTTCCCGATAAGCAAACCGGCTGCAAAAACGGTTGATAAAATGCTGGGCGCCGACATTTCCTTTCTCCCCGAATTGGAAAGCACGGGTATGAAATTTTTCGATAAAGGCGTGCAAAAAGACGCGATCCAAATATTAAAAGATCACGGGTTCAATTACATAAGACTGCGGATTTTTGTGGATCCCGGAAATGACAGCGGCTATTCTCCCGGAAAAGGTTTTTGTGACCTTGAACATACGAAGCAAATGGCGAGGCGCGTGAAAGATGCAGGCATGAAATTCCTCCTGGATTTTCACTACAGCGATTATTGGGCTGATCCGGGAAAACAATTCAAACCAGCATCGTGGCGCAATGAAGATTTTACACAGCTCAAGAAATCTGTGTACGACTACACGAAAATGGTGATGCAGCAATTGAAAGACCAGGGAACGGAACCCGATATGGTACAAGTGGGTAATGAGATCAATCATGGAATGATCTGGCCGGAAGGAAGTATCGGCAACCTGGATAGTCTTGCCCAGTTGATCTATGCCGGCATCAATGGCGTACTGGTTGTTGCTCCGTCAACGATCATTATGCTGCACATCGCCTTGGGCGGCCAAAATGCCGAGGCACATTTTTTTCTGGACAACATGATCGCAAGGGGTGTTCCATTCGACGTGATCGGCCTCTCATATTATCCAAAGTGGCATGGAACGCTAAACGATCTGCGCGACAACATCAATGAACTTTCGCGCTATTATAAAAAGGACCTGGTGGTAGTGGAATATTCACAATACAAACGCGAGGTAAATGATATCGCGTTCAATGTGGACGGCGGCAGGGGAAAAGGTAGCTGCATCTGGGAGCCTCTGAATACCTGGGAAAGCATTTTCGACAAAAACGGAAACGCAAATAATTATTTATACGACTACGATGCCATCAGCGCGCAGTACATTAAGAACAAATAAATCCGCATTAAAAATCGATCCCCGTCCACCTGCGCTTATTGTGTTCATACTTATCGTAGTTAAACCGATATAACCTGCCTGGACGGTGCGGAACATCGTCTTCATATTCTCCCGTGTCGATGAGGAAGTCCATCGAGAAGAATTTCTTGCGGAAATTACGGCGGTCGAGTTTTATGTCAAGGATCACTTCATACAAATTTTGCAATTCACGAAGCGAAAATTTTTCGGGAAGCAGATTCAATCCCAGAGGATGTTCGAGCATTCTCTTTTGCAACCACGCATAGCAGACATCAAGTATCGTTTTATGATCGAATGCCATGTCGCGAATACTTTTTATGCAGTGCCAGTGCAATTCATTGTCAAGGATCTTCAGCCGGTGATGTTCGATATTCAACAGGGAGCAGTAAGCGACTGTTAATACGCGGCCACCCGGATGCCTTTTCGGATGACTAAATGTTCGCACTTGTTCAAGATATACATCATCCATCCCGGTTCTTTCCTGCAAAACGCGATAGGCTGCATCGTCCAGTTCTTCATCATCATGAGCAAAATCGCCGAGCAAGCTCCACCTGCCGTGATACATTTCAAGATCACTGCGGATAAGAAGCACTTTAAGTTCGTTATTATCAAAGCCGAAGATCACACAATCCACCGTGATAGGTACCCGGGGATAAGAGTCAACCAACGCAACTACATCTGTGATCAAATGACCGGGTTCATCGGGTAACTGAACAGAAGTTATTTCTTCATTCACCATGGCAAAAAATTGATCGTTTTCACATGAACAGGCTGTAAAAATAATAGAATAGGTTTTATCTGCAAAACAAAAGCCTGCCGTTTGATTTCATCCAACCATTATCTTTAGTCATTTATAAATTCAATATGTATTCGCAACAAGAAACGCATCGACTGGCAAAATTAACAGGCAGTCTTTCTAAAAAAATTTCTGCAAAAGACCTAGAGACATTGCGCAAAATTTTACGGTTTCATGAGTATCGTTATTACGTTTTGAGCGATCCGCTGATCTCTGACTTTGAGTACGACCAGTTGTACAAAAGATTGGAAGAAATAGAAAACGAGCATCCTGATCTTATCACAGCCGACTCGCCCACACGGCGTGTTGGCAATAGTTTGAACACCGCGTTTCCCACTGTTCAGCACCTTGTGCCGATGCTAAGTTTGGACAACAGCTATAACGAAGAAGATCTTCTCGATTTCGACCGCAAAGCAAGGGCGGCAACCGGACTTACAGAAATTGAATATTGTATCGAACCAAAGTTCGACGGCGCGAGCATATCGCTCACGTATGAGAATGATCTCCTTGTACAAGGCGTTACGCGCGGAAATGGTATAGAAGGAGAAGAGATAACAACGAACATAAAACAAATTCGATCGATCCCTTTATCGGCTGCATTCTCCGAATACAATATTCAACTCGCTGAAATTCGGGGGGAGGTTATGATGAGCAAAAGATCATTCAGTAAATACAATCAGCAAATGGAAGAAGAAGGCCTTCCTGTTTTAGCGAACCCCCGCAATGCGGCCAGCGGAAGTCTCCGGATAAAAGATCCGAAGCTCGTTGCAAAAAGGAGCCTTGAAGCATTTCTTTATCACGTTAGTTATTATACCACGTTGGCGGGCAAAAAAGTTTCCGACGAGAAAGACCATTCAAAAGAAAATATTTCACCGAGGGAAGCACCCTTCACAACACACGCCGATTCTTTGAAGATGCTGTGGGACCTGGGTTTTCGCAGCCCTGAGAAGGAGAAGAAAGTTGTAAAGGGAATCAACGGCGTTATTAAATATTGTCGAGAATATGAAGTTAAGAGAGACGACCTGCCCTATGAGATCGATGGCATGGTGATCAAAGTAAATGACCTGGCGTTGCAGGATCAATTGGGAATGACTTCTCATCATCCGCGGTGGGCGATAGCTTTCAAGTTTAAAGCACGACAGGCTACTACAAAATTAAAGGGAGTGGAATTTAATGTTGGCAGAACCGGGGCTGTAACACCCGTTGCGAAGCTGGACCCTGTACACATAAGCGGCGTTACGGTAACGAGTATTTCAATGCACAATGAAGAGTATATCAAAGAAAAAGACTTGCGCATCGGTGACACTGTTTTAGTGGAAAGAGCCGGAGATGTGATCCCTCAAATTGTGAAATCAATGCCGGAGTTTAGAAACGGAAGCGAGCAGGTCATTCATTATCCAAAGAAATGCCCGGTGTGTAAAAGTGAGCTTTTTAAAGAAGAGGGTGAAGCGGTGTGGCGATGCATCAACATTGAATGCCCGGCGCAGGTAGTTGAACGGATCATTCATTTCGTGAGCAAGGATGCGATGGACATAAAACATTTCGGCGCAGCGAACGTGATCAAGTTTTACGAGCTCGGGCTCTTGAAAGATATTCCCGGTATCTACATATTGGATTTTGAAAAAATCGGACAACTGGAAGGCTTTGGAAAAAAATCCGTTGAAAACCTGCAAACTGCGATTGAAGCGTCCAAACACCAGCCGCTGCACAGGCTGATCTACGCACTTGGGATCCGCTACGTGGGTGAAACAACCGCAAAAACGTTGGCCAATGCAGTAAGCAATGTGTTTGACTTTGCCCCGATGACCATTGAAGATTTGCAACAACTTGAAGACATCGGCATAAAAGTCGCGACAAGTATCTACGGGTTTTTTCACAACGATGATAATCTTCAAATTCTGCATCGCCTTGAATCTTTGGGTTTGAATTTGAAAAACACGAAACGCCAGTCTTCACCTAAAGGCGCCCTGCGCGACCAAACTTTTTTGTTTACAGGTAGCCTTGCAAAACTCAAAAGGAGTGAAGCGGAAGAAATGGTTGAAGAAAATGGCGGAAAGATCGTTAGTAGTGTAAGCAGTAAACTCAATTACCTGGTTGTTGGTGAAGACGCGGGCAGCAAACTCGAAAAAGCAAAAAAGATAAATACCATCAAGATCATTAGTGAAGATGAGTTTTTATTGCTGATCAAATAATAATCCATTTCCGCGGAAGATTGTTTCTTTGCAATTTGGAAGGGAAATTAAATAAGAAATAAGAATTGACATCAGACATAAGATCAGAGATCAGAGATCAGACATCAAACTTCAAACATCAAACATCAAATAACATATGAGTTATATCGCAAACATTCATGCAAGACAAATTCTCGATAGCCGTGGCAATCCAACGGTGGAAGTAGACGTGATAACTGAAGCCGGCTTTTTAGGACGCGCCGCCGTGCCCAGTGGTGCATCTACCGGCATACATGAAGCGGTTGAATTGCGTGATGCTGATGAAAAAGTCTATTCAGGAAAAGGCGTATTAAAAGCAGTTTCGAATGTGAACACATCTATCTCCGACCAGCTTGTGGGATGGAGCGTGGATGATCAGCCCGGCATAGATGCAAAGCTTATTGCAATAGATGGAACCGATAACAAAAGCAAGCTAGGCGCTAATGCAACGCTTGCTGTTTCAATGGCAGCGGCGAAAGCAGCGGCGCTTGAAAGCGACTTGCCATTGTACCGTTACCTCGGCGGCGTAAACAGCACAGTACTTCCCATGCC
>DASQJI010000447.1:0-3312 GCA_035631175.1 Parafilimonas sp. | reverse complement strand
GGTATACTCCGCCCCCGACACACCGTTCCGTGCACAAAACAGCATTGGGTGCAGTTGACACTGTTGATTGGATGCATTTTCCAAACATCGAAGATGCTATCGCCCAGCTAAACGAAAACGGGTATCGAGTGTATGCCATAGAGCAAGCAGAACAAAGCATGAAACTCGAAAAATTCGCGCTGCCGGATGGGGGAAAAATTGCGGTTATATTCGGCAACGAAGTGGAAGGTGTTCAAAACTCCGTGCTTAAAATTGCAGATGGTTGTATAGAGATCCCGCAACATGGAATGAAGCATTCGCTGAACGTGTCGGTTGCTGCAGGAATTGTACTATGGAGTTTGGTAGACAAGGGCCGGAAGCCGCCAGCCACTACCGGGGAGTTGTAAATCACTAAATTTGCAGATGTCTTCAGTAAGAAATTATCTCTCGTTCGTAAAATTTTCCCATACAATTTTTGCCATGCCGTTTGCCCTTATTGGATTCTTTTTGGGATACAACTATTTCTTTAAAACATATCCCTCGTCTGCGTGGTGGGGAACAGTTGATCAACTGCCGGTTGGACAGCAGGAATTGATCAGAAATTTTACACCCGGAGGATTTTTTACAAAATTCCTGTTAGTGCTCATCTGCATGATAGCAGCGCGCAGCGCGGCGATGGGCTTCAACCGTTATCTTGATCGTCATTTTGATGCCAGGAATCCGCGCACTGCGATTCGCGAAATCCCAAATGGTATTATCTCACCGGAGAGTGCTTTGAGGTTTGTAATTCTGAGCTGTATTGTTTTTGTCGCAGCGACATTCTTTATCAATAACATTTGCTTCTTGTTATCGCCGGTCGCACTCTTCGTTGTCTTGTTCTACAGTTACACAAAACGTTTTACGCCGTTGTGTCATTTGGTTTTGGGTTTGGGGTTATCCCTCGCTCCTATCGGTGCGTACCTCGCCGTTACCGGCCGCTTTGATATTCTCCCTTTGCTTTTTTCGTTTGCGGTGATATGTTGGGTCAGCGGATTCGATATCATCTATGCCTTGCAGGATGTGGAATTCGATCAGTCGCAAAAACTATATTCTATTCCTGCAAGTGTCGGAAAATCGAAAGCATTGCGGGTATCCGAGCTGCTTCATCTGCTCAGTACCGCATTCGTGATCGGCGCAGGGATATACGGGCATTTTCACTGGCTGTACTGGTTAGGTATCGCAGTGTTTGTTGGCATGTTATTATACCAGCATTCAATAGTGAAACCAAATGACCTGCGGCGAGTGAATCTCGCGTTCATGACAGCAAATGGAATTGCGAGCGTCGTTTTCGGCGCTTTCGTTATTGCAGACCTGTTTTTCACGTAAATTATTTCGTTGCCCAAAGCAGCATTTCACACTTATTCATCAAGTTCTAAATTGAGCATTCACAATTGACCATTCACAATTCACACTCACGATGCCGCGTATTCTCTGCATAGATTATGGAAAAAAAAGGACTGGTATCGCGGTCACCGATCCATTAAAAATTATCGCCGCACCATTGATGGCCATCGAGACCCCGGCGCTCATGCAATTCCTGAAAAATTATTTTAAAGACCAGGAAGTTGAACTGGTATTGATCGGCGACCCAAAGAACTGGGATGAAACCGACACGCACGCGACGCCTTTAGTAAATCAGTTCGTGCAAAGATTTAAAAAAGAATTCCCATCAAAGGATATAAAAATGATCGATGAGCGCTACACATCAAAGCTGGCTGTGGATGCCATGGTTGCCATGGGTATGAAAAAGAAAGACCGGCAAAAAAAAGAAAATGTTGACCAGATAGCAGCAACGATCATGTTGCAGGAGTATTTGAATGTGCCCCACTCCTGAAGGGAGTCTGCTACTGCGCGATCATGTTTAAAAGTTCTCTCGTTCGCATTTTTAGTCTTTGTGCGAAACGCCTCAACACCAGTTTTTATTCCTGCTTAACAACCTAACAATTATCTTCGCGGCCTAAATCAATAACGCTAAAAAATTTCCCCTGCGGGAATTGCAAGGACGCATGATATTACCCATTGTTGCATACGGAACGCCAGTATTGAGAGCTGTAGCAAAGGACATTACTCCGGATTATCCGAATCTTGAAAAACTTATTTCAGATATGTGGGAAACGCTGTACGCGAGCAGTGGCGTCGGGCTCGCGGCGCCGCAAGTGAACAAAGATATCCGGTTGTTCATCATCGATAGCACCCAGGTCTTCGAACACCAGGAAGAAAATGAAAAGGGAAAATATCCAGATGAACCCGGAAGAAAACAGGTCTTTATCAATGCCAAATTGAAGCACCTTGACGGCGAGCCGTGGAACTATAACGAAGGCTGTCTCAGCATTCCCAAAATACGCGAAGATATTATGCGGCCTGAGACTGTCACGATCGAATATGTGGATGAAAACTTCATGCCGCACACAGAAACTTTTAATGGCCTCACTGCCCGCATCATCCAGCATGAATACGATCATATCGAAGGCAAATTATTCATCGACTACATAAAGCCATTCCGAAAGAAACTATTAAAGGGTAGACTTGCAGACATCAGCAAAGGCAAGATCAAGGTGGATTATAAAATGACCTTTCCAAAATGAAGTTGAATTATGTGGTTCTTGTACTCCTGCTGCCCGCAACTGTTCTCGCTCAACAAAAAGACTCCTTCATCGTAGAAGGAAAAGATACAACGGTAATTATCGACAAAGGAACGTTCACTTTAAAAGAAGTGATTGTTCGCAATCACCTGGATTATGAAAGCCTGCTGCGGCGCATCCAAAACGATACAACCTTTTACAAGGCATTTCGCAATCTCCACATAGTTGAGTTTACGTCGCTCAACAATATCCGCATGTTCGATAAAAGAGGCAACGTGCAGGCAAGTTATTATAGCAAGACCCGCCAACATCGTGAGAATGGGTGCCGGTCAACCGAATCTCTCGAACAGAAAACGACAGGCGATTTTCTTGACAGCAAAGGCAACTTCAATTATGTAACGGGCGAAATGTATGCTTCTATCTTCCTCACAAAGGGCAACGTGTGCGGAGAAGATAACATAGTGACTGGCCATACTTTTTCTACCCAGGGCAAGAGCGGCACTGAAAAACACAAAGAACAATTGAAAATGCTGTTCTTTAATCCCGGCAGAAAAATTCCCGGAATTCCATTGATCGGAAATAAGCTTGATCTTTACGATGAGCATGCGCATCGCGTTTATAACTACACGCTCGACTATGATACATACCGCGGCAACTACACATACATTTTTTCGATCAAGCCGAAAGAGGACCTTGGACTTTTTCAACGCGG
>DASQJI010000446.1:0-7130 GCA_035631175.1 Parafilimonas sp. | reverse complement strand
TTGGTGCTTTTTGAAAAATGGTATGGCTGGTACAAAGGAAACGATACCGTGCGTGGAATGGACATGCTCAGCAGCCTGAGCAGTGGAGTTACGAATGTTACAAAGGATGTTTTGGGCCTGAGCATTACGATACTCACCTATGAGTGGATGGTGAAACATATGGCGATCTATCATGTGCAGTCGTCTTTTGTTACTTATTTTATCGCCTTCATGGTGCTTGATTTTTCCGGTTACTGGGTGCATCGCATCGACCATAAAGTAAACTTCTTCTGGAACAGCCATATCGTACATCACAGCAGCGAGGAATTCAATCTTGCATGCGCATTGCGGCAAAGCATCTCCGTATTTGTTCAGCTCTTTACATTCCTGTTGATACCCGCTGCCTTACTCGGTGTGCCGGCTGATGTTATTGCGATCGTCGCGCCGATCCATTTATTTGCCCAATTCTGGTATCACACAAGGCACATAAAGAAAATGGGATTCCTTGAAAACATCATTGTAACGCCTTCGCATCACCGCGTTCATCACGCCATTAATCCGGAGTACATCGACAAAAATCTTTCGCAGATATTTATTTTCTGGGACAAACTCTTTGGCACTTTTCAAAAAGAATTACCTGAGCTTCCGCCGGTATATGGAATCACTCGGCCTGTGCAAACGTGGAACCCGATCAAGATAAATTTTCAGCATTTGTGGTTGCTGACAAAAGATGCGTGGCGTGCAAACAGTTTGAAAGATAAACTACGCATCTGGTTTATGCCCACTGGTTGGCGACCTGCAGACGTCGCTGAAAAATTTCCTGTTTACAAGATCGGGGACGTCTACAACTTTGAAAAATACAATCCTTCTTCGTCAAGACTTTTATATATATGGTCATGGGTTCAAACCGTTATTCTCCTGCTATTGATAAGTTATCTTTTCGGGAACATCGGGAAAATAGGTAGCCCAAACATTTTTATTTATGGTGGTTTCGTGTTCCTGTATGTATACGCATATACCGACCTTATGGACAAAAACGCACAGGCGCTCGCATCTGAATTTCTAAAATGTGCAGCCGGAGTATGGATCATTTATTATGTCGGCGACTGGTTCGGCGCGTCGCAGTATCTTCCGTGGATCTCAGCGTTGATCGTCTCGTATCTGGTTTTATCGCTGGCCATTACCTCATTCTTTGTTTTTGTTGATTTTAAAAAGAAAGCTGCAACGCTATCGACGAGAATTGCAGCTTGAAACTTGATACCAAGAGAATTTTCAATCTTCAATTTTCAATGCTCAATGTCAATGTTCGAAGTTCAAAATTTATCACGAAAAACTGTTTCGAATTATATTGACAGATTCCGGTCACGTCTACTTGAATATTGACTTATTGAATATCGTTTATTGAGCGTTCAGCGTTGAACGATATTGAGACTCCAATACATCCTTATAGGTCTTGAACACTCAGCGGCTTATCCGCATTTTTCCAGGCCACATCGAAATCTGTTTTCACCTTTTGAGCTTCGTCATTTTTTCCCTGGGCCTTCAGCGCTTCCTGCAGGCCAAACAGCGCTTTTCCATTGTTAGGAAATTCTTTCAACGCGTCGCGGAATGCAGCTTCTGCTTCAGCATTTTTGCCGTTGCGCAAATAAAAGCCGCCGAGCATGTTGCTTGTCGGCAAAAACCAATCGGGCGGCTCGTCGTAGTGTGTTTTCTTTTCCTCAACGACTGCTTGTTTATAAAAATTTTCCGCTGCCTTCAGGTCTTTTTTCTGCTCGCTCATTTTTGCAGAGAAGATCGCATCTGCAATTGTGGCAATAACACTGACAGGTGTGTATCCATAGGTTTGGTCAGAAGGAAGCGAATGAGCAATTTGTTTGAACTGCTTTTGCTCAGCCGCAGCATTCGCCATATCGTGCTTGTTCAAATATGCAAGTCCTCTAGCCCAATGCCACAAGGCGACGGTGATGTTCATAGACGAATCCGGTTTCGGATGGTTGAGAGCTTCCTCCCAATTTTCAGAACCGACGATGAGCTGCATAGGCGCCGCGGTGAGAAATTGTATCATCGGCATTTGCTTCACCATGTCGGGCGGAACTTGCTGTTCACATGCGTCAAGTGATTTTTTCGCCGCTGCATATCTTCCTTCGAAGCATTGAGCGATGGCCAAAAAATGGAGGTTGTGGGTATAATACAACATCGGGTAAATACCCGCAACATGATTTTTAGCAATGTAAGCTGAGTCCACGTGCCTTGCCGTATCGTTCGCGTGATCTGCGCCCGCATAGTTTCCCGTGCGCATGTAAATGTGTGCAGGCATGTGCACGAGGTGGCCTGCGTTGGGAACAAGCGTAGCCAGTCGTCGGGCGCTCGGCAAAGCTTCTTCTGGGTGAGGCGATGCTTCCATGGCATGAATAAGATAATGATTGGCCCCGATATGATTGGAGTCAATGGCGAGCACTTCCTTAAGCGCTTTAACGATGTCTAACGTATTCTCGTTTGGCTGGCCATCTTTCGTCCACAATTCCCACGGATGCAAATTCATCATGCTCTCTGCATATAAAGTTTTAGCATCAAGATCGTCAGGATATTTTTCGCTCAATGCTTTCATCCTCGCGCTGTATTTTCTTTCCAGTGCGGGCAGATCTGCAGTACTATCATTCGTGTACCGAACCGCCAATGTGTTGATATAATCTTTTTCCTTTTGAGACACATGTGCGCTCAATGCCTGTGCTTTTGTTATCGCATCATAAGCCTTATGTGTGGCATTCATGTCAGCCGGCCAGTTGTAGTTGGAGCCGTAACAAAATGCAATGCCCCACCAGGCCATTGCCATCGTGGAATCATTTTTTAATGCTTGTTCAAATGAACGGACAGCCTCTTCATGATTGAAGCCGTACATGAGGGTCATCCCCTGGTTAAATAATTTTTGAGCTGTTTCGCTGTTGGTAGTTACGGGGTGGTTAAGATGCCCCATATTGTCGAAAAGTCCTGCAGCCTGTTCTGATCCTGTACTCTTTTTCTCTGAACAATTCCATGCTAAACATACCAACAGCAATAATGCAGAAAGTTTTGCTGTTTTCATTGTTCGGAATTTTTAGGGAAGGTAACAAAAATAGAAATTCAACTTGCGGCCATGACTGGCAGAAAATGTTTACGTTCTGCCTTGTGATTTGAATTTTTCTTTACCGGGAAAAAATAGATTAACCTTCATTTAGAAAAGTAGGCGCTGAAAAAAAACCTTGTGGCACTATTTGTGGCCACAAACAAGGCTAAGTTTTTTTATCATTTTAAAAGTAACGATCATGAAAACACAAAACATGAATGCCGGTGTGGCGGATTCTAATTTGAAAGAATTCTTCCTGGATCAATTGCAGGATATCTATTGGGCAGAAAAGAAGTTAGTGAAAACACTTCCAAAGCTTGAGGATGCAGCGACCACGCAGGAATTGAGAGATGCATTTTCGAATCACCTGGAGGAAACAAGAAATCATGTAGCAAGACTGGAGGATGTGTTTGGCATGATAGGAGAAGAAGTGAATGCAACAAAGTGCCCGGCCATGGCAGGGATTGTGGATGAAGGTTCGGATATAATTGATGAAACTGAAGAAGGATCTGCACAAAGAGATGTAGGTCTGATTTTTGCCGGGCAGAAAGCCGAGCATTATGAAATTGCAACGTATGGCGGTTTGATACAGCTCGCAAAAACGCTGGGCTATAACGATGCAGCAAACCTGATGTATCAAACATTGACAGAAGAAAAGAAGGCGGACGAATTACTTACCCAGATCGCAGAAAGAAATGTGAATTACCAGGCCAGCATGGAGCCTCATGGAGTTTAGTTTTTTATGAACAATAACAGCAATGTTATGTTTAATAAGGTTGCCTCAACGGGGCAACCTTTGTTCTGTGTATACAGATGGTCTTTTAAACGACCGGCATTTTCGATTTATTTCAATTGCAGATTGGTTGCAGGTGAAATCGCCCGGCAATGTCACGAATAACAATTTCTCGTTGGAGCGGATCCTTTGTTCGGCACATGGCAAAAAAGTAATCCAGGCGCGCAATCGTGGGGAAATGCTACACCGGGCTTGTGGAAGATCATTAAACCAGGGAATGAAAGCTCCGAAAGCGCGTTGAATATGTTTCACCGAAAACATGCATGCTAATCCCATGCATCAACGGGTGCAACTTCTTTTGGTTGTTTTGAATGATGGTCGTAATAAGAAAGTACCGCGCGGCGTAGTTGCTCGGACAATACAAATTTTGGATTGTCTTTGCTGTATATAAAATCTGTACGTTCGTTGGGGTTATAGTCTTTTGAGCATAAGATGTCGTATACGTGAAAGAAGCCCATTTTGCCTATGCGCAACAATGGCCTGCGTCGGACCAGTATGCTGCAGAACACCTCGCTCTTTCTTCTTGTCTTAATCCCGATGCAAACACCAAACGTTCTGGTATCATCATCGTTCAAATATTTCACAAGATGGTGCTTTAGTTGCAGTGCCTTAAAACTGTTGTCGTCTATTTGGAAATTCAGTTCATTGGCTGCGTGCCGCAAATTGATCTGGTGTTTATCGAGCAGTTCATTCCAGTCGGCCCTGTGCTCCGGCTGAATGTGTTTGATGATGATCGTTTTCCATGGCGTTGAACACAGTTGTGCGCCGGTCTTGATGCAAAGGAGGCAAACCTCTTTCAAAAAACTAATGCTGAATAATTCATCGCGCCTGTAAATGCCCAACCAGTATTTATCGTCGTAATGGTTAAGCCCTTCGTAATAGGGAAGATTAAAAGGCCATAACACAAGCGGTGCTTCGGCAGACTTTGAATCAAACGATCGTTCACTGACCCGTTCATAGAGACTGTCACCATCAGCGCGGTCGTTCTCATAAAAACTTCCGCGGTCACCAAGTATGATCTCTTCAATATACGCCGACATTGCCGCGAGATCTCTTGTATTCACTACATCTTTCCACTCGTAAACCACATTCGTTTTTGGAAAACGAATAAACAAATGCCAGTAGTTCGTCTCGTCCGGCGATGCTACCCAATTGATGTTGCCGGTGAGCATGGGTGTGAAGCTTTGATTGCTGTCGCTCACGTTCACCTTCAACGTGGGTTTGTAAGAGAAAGAATCAAGCACCTGTCTATAAATGAGCTCAGTGAGCCAGGTGTTTTTGATGAACACCTCAGCTCCAGGGTACGAACTCATTATGTTGGGATATTCAGCGTTGCTCGTCTGAAATGTCACGCCGAGCTTTTCAAGTTCAGCGGTGAGATTCTCAAACTCTTCTGTGCGCACATCAAAAAGTAGTTGCTGGCGAAGCCCGAAACGTATGTACAGCAGGTGCGATTTGCCAGCCGCCACCATGATGTTATAGAGCCGGGCAGGAGGAATGATACCGCCCTTAAAATTGACTTTAAGTGTAATGTTTGCCATGTGACTTGCTCGATTTCTGTGAAGGATCGGTTCTAAGATAACGATGTTTGTGCGAGAACAAAATATTACTTACGCACAGAAATGTCGTCAACATATTTGTTTGTCATCCATCCCCGCCCGGCGTCTATACCGACATAAAAGTCATTTGCTGTTAAGCCGCATTATTGTTTCAGAAACGAAATCTTTCTTGTTGTTCCGTCCTGCATTTCAACGACCAAATAATAGAAACCGGCCGCCAGGGCGCTTGTATTTATGGTAGCCTCGTTTACGCCCCGATGCAATTCCAAAGTTTGCTGCATGATCTTTTTGCCATCAGAGGTAAAAAGCGCAAGCTCGGTGTTAAACGCAGCGCCACTGTTTATCAAGACCTTTCCCTGCAAATAGACAGGATTCGGCACGAACGTAACAGAAAACGATTTATTTAGATCGTTAACGCGCGAATCCTCAGAGCTTACATATTGATCACTGTTCGTTAGAGAGAAGCCCGATGAGCTTAAAGTATAACGCACAAAAGAATTAACCGTAGCATCGATAAAATTGAGCGTAGTGCTCGACCCGGCAGCGGTTACCTTATTCCAACTGAGGCCTCCTGTCGTACTTTTCCACAGATTAAGTGTACCCTCGTCGAGGCCATTTAATTCTCCATCCAAATAAGTAAACCTGAACGTTGCACCCAGCGAGCTGTTATTTGTTGGTTCAATCAGGTACCATCTGAGAATGCTTTTACCGTTACTATTGTTTGTTTGTGAATTATGGCCACGGTGCACAGTAACCCGCCCCATGTCTTTTGAGCAGGTTATGATGGCGCCGAGATTGCCCGGGTTTGCGCCCGCCGGAGCGTTGAGGTCTACGGTGATAGACACCGTACCTCCTAATGGTCCGGTAACATGATTCGCTTCCGATTCATTTACAAGTAAACCGGCCGGGTATAATAATAAATTATGGCCATTCAGATCGAGCAGGCCATTTTGGAAAACAACATTATTCCTGACGCTTAGATCATTTCCAAGCGATAAAATGGCGGTGCCTTTTTCGAGATAAAGATTGTTTACCGTTGTAGCGGTATTGCCGTCAATATTGCCGGAGGTGCTACCTTTCATATAAAGATTGCTGTTTGAAAGGTCGCCGGTACCATTGTTGGTGAGGCTTCCATTCTGCACTACGATGTTTACTCCCGCAGTAGTGTTCACGACAACGCCCTCACCTATTTTCAATCCCTGCGACATACTCATTGTAGCAATGAAGAATGTGGCGACGAGTGATAATAATTTTGTTTGCATAATATCAGTTTTGTAATTTTTTAAATGAAGTATTGCAATTCATTCTTGCAATAAAAATCTGATCGTATGCTTTATCACTTCGGTCCAACGACAAGCACTTTCCATGTAACGTTGCTGAAAGAAATAGTGCTGGCAGTTGGATTAAATATTTTGATGTCTACACCCGTACTAGTGACATTGTCCGGGATTAGAACTACTCTGAAATAATCACCGTTTTCAGTTCCGGTAATTATATTGCCAATGTACGCTGTGGGCGTGCCAGAGAACGTACCTCCAGCAATTCCAATGTGGCCTACATTTCCCAACAAGCTATTTGGAGCGAGGTTAGTTACACTTAACGTTGCACTATAAACAACCACTTTCTGCTGTGTTCCATTGCTGCTTACCATGACGCCGAGTCCGTTATTCGTCAAAGCGCCGGCAATGGATGCAGT
>DASQJI010000445.1:0-6412 GCA_035631175.1 Parafilimonas sp. | reverse complement strand
TTGCAAATCTTTCATGATATCGATATTCGCAAATGCAGAACCGATGAAACGATAACTCGATGTGTAGGCAACAATTTCTTTTGCAGATTTCACCGGGTTATCACTCAACCAACTTGCCTGGTACAATGTGTAATCCGAGTAGGTGCCGTCTTCGTAAACAGGTTCCAGCGGAGAAGCGCCGATAGCATTTGTCACAATACCCGTATATGTATCGTCATTAAAACTTCTCCTGTTTCGTGAATAGGTAAAGCTCATATTCGCACCAATCGAAACACGATCGCTTACCTTGTTGTCCAGGTTCATTCTGAAACTGCCGCGTTTATAAAAATTTTCGATCACGATCCCCTGTTGGTCGAAATAATTTCCTGCAACAAAAAATTTCGTTTTATCATTTCCGCCACGTGCTGAAAGCTGAACGTTCGTGATCGGCGCCGTGCGAAATATCTCATTCATCCAGTCGGTGTTCACGCCGGTGTACCATGAATCAGGTAATGGTTTTGTGAGCAGTCGCGTGTCGAAATCTGAGGGAAAGAGATCCGGATCTTCGTTGTATAACCTGAGATCCTGCGCCCTCGCATCTTCTATTAAATTAACCAATTCGGTGCTGCTAAGGAAGGGGATGTTGCGCGAAACGTTTTGCACGCCGGTAAAACTGTTGAAGCTGAAATCTGTCCTCCCGCTTTTTCCTCGTTTCGTTGTTATAAGCACGACTCCGTTCGCAGCGCGTGCTCCGTAAATAGATGCAGAAGATGCGTCCTTTAAAATTTCTATCGATTCTATATCATCCGGATTAATGTCGCTTATTGAACTGATGTTCTGTCCCGCCCCCATCACTTCTCCGTCAGTATTGTACGAAGTTGACAATGACGAGTTGCTTTCGCTGATCATCGGCACGCCGTCTACAACATACAAAGGATTATTTGCGCCGCGCACACTCACCAGCAAACCTGCGCCCGGAGTTCCCGACGGTGTGCTGACTAAAATACCGGAGACCTTTCCCTGGATACTTTGCGCCACATTCGTTACAGGCTGATCTTTAAATTCTTTATATCGCACCGAGGAGATCGCGCCGGTGATATCGCTTTTCTTTTGAGTAAGATAACCTGTGAGCACCACTTCGTTCAGCACACTCACTGATTCATTTAATTCAACATTGAAGGAAGTGGTTTGCTCGTTAAATGCGATTTCCTTATTCTCATATCCGACGTCTGAAAACACAAGTATACCGGATGTTTCGATTACCCGAATTAAAAAAGTTCCATCATCGCCAGCCACCACAGCTTCATTTCGATTCCCCTTTACAGAAACAGAGACCCCGCCCAGCGCTTCCCCATCCTTGCCTGTGATCTTCCCGGACAAAATATGCGTTTGCTGGCAAAAGGAATTGTTTGAAAGGAAGAAACTTGCCGTAAGTATTAACCATGGTAAGCGTAAAACTTTCATAAGCATTGTTTGTAAGAAATTTGAAACGGTTCGGCCAGGACTGTTGTGCGCATGTTATTGTCTCGATCAAGATCCATTACAATTGCGGCCATTATCCTGAGCGATACAATATTATAGTTTTGTTCGTAACGGTATGCTGTGAATCCACAAAAAAAAGTTGTGGGCCACAGGACGAGGAAAAATGGTTGATAAAGAATCCGGGGTATTACGCGGGGTGCGACTGTGGCGAGTAACAATTTCTAGGCGCGGCCCGCATCATCAACAGCATCTGCTTCAGAAACAGAAGTGGCTGAATCCTCGCTCAGGATATTTTCGATCCGTTGTAGTTCCTCCGCTGAAAAACGATAGTTGTTCAAACATCGAAGGGCATCTGTGATCTGCTCAGGCCTGCTGGCACCGAGTATTACGGAAGTGATCCTCGGATCTTTTAATACCCATGCAAGGGCCATTTGTGCGAGGCTTTGTCCGCGCTCATCCGCCAGCTTGTTTAGTTCTTGCACCTTTCGAACGCTGTCGTCAGTTATCGCGTCTTCTTCCATCGCGCCATTTCCCAAATGTCTTGCGGCCCTGGAATCAGCTGGAATTCCTTTGAGATATTTATTCGTCAAGAGTCCTTGTGCCAAAGATGAAAACGTAATACATCCAATTCCTTTTTCTTCGAGCACATCAAGTAACCCATCTTCTATCCAGCGAACAAACATGGAATATTTCGGTTGATGAATAACGCAGGGTGTGCCCAATTCATCCAGGATATCGGATGCTTTTCTTGTTTCCTCTGCAGAGTAACTTGACACACCTGCATACAGCGCTTTTCCCTGCCGCACGATCAGGTCCAATGTGGACATCGTTTCTTCCATCGGAGTTTCCGGATCCGGACGATGATGATAAAAAATATCGACATATTCAAGGCCCATTCGTTTTAAACTTTGATCAAGACTAGCGACAAGATATTTTTTTGATCCCCAATCCCCGTACGGGCCGTCCCACATTTTCCAACCAGCTTTGGTAGAAATGATAAGTTCATCCCTGTAATTGCGAAAATCCTTTTCAAGGATCTTTCCAAAATTTTCTTCTGCGGAGCCGGCTGGTTGGCCATAATTGTTTGCAAGATCAAAATGCGTAATGCCGTTGTCAAATGCGGTGCGCAAGATCGCGCGGCAATTATCTAAAGGATCCATCTCGCCGAAGTTGTGCCAGAGGCCAAACGATATAACCGGAAGTTTTAGACCGCTGCGTCCGCAACGACGGTATTCCATCGAACTGTAACGGCGGGAATTTGGTGTGTAAGGCATTCTAATTTTTTTATCAGGTCAAAATATTTTATGAAAAGAGTCGTCGTAAAAATAACAAAAAAGCGAACCGTTCTGCGATTCGCTTTTTGAAGTTAAGCCGATTTAAATTGGACGATCAATTCTTGATAAACTTAAATGTTTGTGTTTGTTTATTCATTTGCAATTGCAAAATGTACATGCCGGCTGTTAATTGCGATGCGTTTACTTCAAGTGTGTTCTTACCAGGCGCATCGTAGCTCATATCACTTATCAAGGCTCCGCTGACGTTAATGATCTTTAAATTCAGTGCTCCGCTTACGGTAGGCAGTGAGAGATAAAATTTATCATTCACCGGATTTGGATACATGGTCGCACGTAAACTTTGAGCTGATGCATTGTCTTGTTGCCCGTTTGTTATTGAAGTGAATGAATTCGTCACCGTAACTGTGATCTGCTCTTCATCATACAACGGTGGATTGTCATTATCCGTAACCCTTACTTTAAAGGTAAAGTTTCCTGCAGCAAGTGGCGTCCAGGTAAATGCGCCTGTTGTTGCATTAATGCTTGCACCGGCGGGTGCATTTATGAGTGAATACGTGAGCGTTTGACCTTTGTCAACATCGGTTGCGGTTGCTGTGAAAGTAAGTGTTGAATTTTTTATCACGGTTTTATTCCCGATCGGTGCAAGCACCGGGCTATCGGCAACAGGCGTAATATTGATCGTTACTACTGCCGGTGCTGACGTCATACAACCAACGCTTACGGTAAAGCTGAACTGATCTGAACCGTTATAATTTTTATTAGGTGCGTACGTAACGATCGCCCCGGTACCCGTTAGCTTACCGTGCTTCGGCTTGCTGCTGATATTAAACACTAATGGTGAACCACCTGAACCAGTCAAAGTAATTTTCTTTTTGACGTCTTCTGGTGTAGATACACTCTGCGCGTTTGCAACGAGGTTATTTACCGGCGCGAGGATGAGGCTTCCAAACGGATTGCCGCCGTCGGTTGCCATTGATAAATGCCGCAACACGCTAAAATTACCACCGGATGTTATCCTGAAAATTGTTCCGATGTTGTTAGTTCCGCCAATATTAGTCATGCCGTAGAAAGCACCGTCGCTTGCCTGTAACAAATTGCCTTTGGGGTATTTTCCATCAGGTGTTTGATTAAAATGTTTCAACACGGTTATTCCTCCGGCTGGAAGCATTTTGAACACAGTTCCGCCTCCATACGTTCCACCGGTGCTCATAGTGCCATAAAAATTTCCGTCCACTGCCTGGACCAGGCTTCCGAGCCCTGTGTTTCCTTCCGTGCTTGGAAGAAAAGTATGCAGCACCGCGAATCCTGTGCCGTCGTATGCTATTTTAAATGCACGGCTGTTGTTGCTGGTGAGTCCATAAAAATATCCGTCCGTGCCTTGTACTAAATTCCCTTCCGGATTTGCTCCTTCGGACGCGGCGACAAAACTGTGTAATAATGTGAATGAGCCGCCGAGTGATATTTTAAAGATTGTGCCGGTGTTGTTCGGGCCGGCTGAGCTACACATTCCATATAAGCTGCCATCCGTTCCCTGCACGAGGCTTCCTTGCGGAGCACCTCCATCAGTAGCGGGATTGAAGTTATAAACCACTGAAAAGTTTCCATTCGGTGTTATTTTGAAAATCGTACCATATGCTTTGGGTCCGCCTGTCGTCGTCATCCCATAGAAATTACTGTCACTTGCCATTACCAGGCTCCCCTTTGGAATTGCACCATCCGTATTCTTATTGAATGAATGCAGGACAGAAGCAACGCCACCGCACAATTTGAAAACGGTTCCTGATGCATACGCTCCGCCGGCACTCGTTGTGCCGTAGTACGCGCTATCACGTCCCTTGATCAGCGATTCGTAAGGAATGTTACCAAGAGATGCGCCGTTAAAATTTGTAAGGAGCGTTACAGAACCGTCTGTCTTGATCTTAAATGCAGTGCCGCCGTTCAGGCTTCCACCTTCGCTTGCCATACCGTAGAGGTAGCCATCGTTGCCTTGCACGAGCGCCCCTTTTATGTTTGCGCCTTCTGTTGCTGAGGCGAAAGAATGCAGAACAGTGTATGTACCATTTAACGCCAACCTGAAGAACACACCTTTGCTGTTTGCTCCGCCGCCGGTGGTAGTGCCATACAAATTGCCGTCAGTATGTTGCACCAGGCCGGCAAAGGGATTTGATCCGTCGGTCATCCACGCGAGCGCGCGCACCACTGAAAAGTTACCTCCCGAGCTTATTCTAAAGATTGTACCGTTGCTGTTCGCGCCACCGCCATAGCAGGTACCATAAAAATTGCCGTCGCTGGCCTGTATAAGGTCGCTTTGGCAGCTCGAACCATCGGTTGCGGCATTCATCTGACGAAGAACAGTAAACTGGCCGCCTGTCGTGATCTTAAAAATAGTTCCCGCGTTATTTGTACCACCACCGTATGTTACACCATACAGGCTGCCATCCTTTCCTTCAGTAAGGCTGCTCCAGGAATTACCGCCCTCAGTAGCTTTATTAAATGAGTGGATCACGTTATAACTTCCGGATGGTGTGTATTGAAAGATGGTGCCGGCCCCTCCGGCGCCGCCGGAATAAGTAATGCCATAAAAATTACCGTCTTTCGCCAATGTAAGATGTCCGCGCGGGTTGCCGCCATCCGCCGTAACAGCAAAACTTTTAAGCACAGTGAAATCCCCCGCCGGTGTTATCTTAAAAATAGTCCCATAACTATTCGCGCCACCGCTGCTTGTAAGGCCATAAAAATCTCCGTCAGCCCCTTTGATAAGTTCGCCAAACGGATATTGGCCATCCGGTGTGCCGTTCAATTGGTGAAGTATGGTGATGTCTCCCTGCGGCGTCATTTTGAAAATCGCACCACAATAAATGTAAGTGCCACCAGTGTTTGTCATCCCATAAAAATTGCCGTCGCTACTCAATAACAAGTCGCCGCTTGGTAACGTTCCCCAATCCGCAAAACCTTTCAGGATAGAAAAATTTGCGCCCGTTGTTTTCATTGAAAACATTGTCCCTTTTCCTTCGGGTCCGCCGTTGGAAGTTAATCCGACCAAAACATCCTGTGCCTGTAACGAAGGAAAAAACAAAGCAGCCACTATTGACAAGATGGAATAGAGGACCGCGTTCTTTTTCTTAGTGATGCCGTTTGCAACTTCAAGGGTTGCATTCATAAAGCTTCTTTGCGTTTGCTGAGTAGATGAGTAGTGCATAACATTTGGTTTTATAAAGTTTTGAAATGATCTTTTTTGCTGTGATCTAATATGACCGTAAAGTTTGCATCATTTGCCACCGTTGTCAATAGCGATGCGTATGAACTGACTAAAAAGTAAAATGAATTGAGAAAAGAAATTGCTGTACGACCCTCAACGGTCAATTGTCAACGGTCATCTGTGATCTTGCTATGAAAAAGTTGACAGATGACTGATGACAGAGGACAGTAAGAACGGTCGATCATTCAGACAACTGAGTTATATTTGAGTGTACTCAAACCAACACTTTGCTGAAGGATTTGTTTCTCTGTTTTGGTTGCGCCTGCATCAGTATAAAAGATTTCCCGCAACAGGCAAACCAATATGTGTTCACACATTTCAGTACAAGCAATGGACTCGTAACAAATATTGTAAACGGGATCACACAAGACGATAAAGGATATATCTGGCTCGCAAC
>DASQJI010000444.1:0-8171 GCA_035631175.1 Parafilimonas sp. | reverse complement strand
CTCCAATAATAACAAGCGTGCCAACAGGAACGGGGCAAGAGTTGCCATTTGCGTTTGACATAGGTTAACGGTTTACGTTCTGATTACAAAAAGCGTACAAATAAATTGTGGGAACACCGACACAAAAATGAAAACACTGTGCTTGAAATTGTGCTCTTGCAATCGCCCGGAGCCAGCGGATTGTTTGCAAACGCGAACTAACATAAGCGAGCCAAGAAGTTATTTTTTTTAATAGCGGTTGCTGGCATTTTTTTAAAAACGCTAATGCAAATGCTAACCTATGCAAAACGAAAAACACGACTCGCCGGCTTCGAGCCACTACACTGTTATACACAACCAGATCGATCAGCAACATAATACATTAAACCAAAAATTTTTTGGTTGATATTATCCCATTCTTTTTAGTAATGCTTTTTTAATGCTGATCACTGCGCAACCTCCCAAAGGAAAAGAGACGATCTATTGCTTAATGCTGATGCTATCCCGCTGGCTTGTTTGCGCACCATTCTCTTTACATACATTGATGTTAGCGGATCGATCATGTGCACTGTAAAACTTCGAAAGCATTATGAAAGGCTGAACATTAACGACCTGGAAAGCGGACAATTTCCCACGATAACCGGCAATAAAACCGACCGGCTGCTTGCCAGGATCTCGTCCATTGCTTTGCCTGCGCTTTTTGTATTGGCGTGGACCGTCATGTGGATAGCAGAAGGTTAACGCATCAATCGATCCGTGAAAAAATATTTCAACGAAAAAAATTGGAATCGGCATGCTGATTAGCTAATTTCGGTCTACGAAACCCGCTCAGGGTCTTGTTCATACATAGCCCCACCATCGCCCAGGCCATTTTCAACAGAAATATTTTAGGTAGAGTTTGACAGGAATTTGCTTGTAATCGAATTCCGCTGATGCAGATAGATATTTTGCGGTTCTTAAAACAAAGACCAGCAGGCACAATCATCGGAGGTCGCCGCCGGCAAACAATTAATAAAAAGGGGCTTTCAGAATACCGTATCATAAATTTTGCGACTATCACAAATGCGCGTATGTGGAGAAAGAAAAGCATTTTGCTTATCGATGAGAATAGTGATGAACTTCGTCTTTTCGTCGCTGCCCTGAATGAATTGGGCATCGCCTATAATTGTACATATGCAAGAAATGCTGAACAAGGGTTGAAGATATTGGCCGGAATAATCCCCGATTTTATTTTCCTCGATATGGGAGTAAGTGCTGGTGTTGAATGCCTGGCGCAGATCAGGAGGCTAAACAAGTTACTGGATGTACCGGTCATTATTTATGCAAAACATGTGAGTGACGAAACAAGAAAGAGTGCTTTAAAAATGGGGTCTGTTGTCTTCGTGAGAAAAACATCCAATTTGAAAGCGCTTGCAGAAACGTTGCAAATGATATTGACCCCAACCCAAAAAGAAATTCAGTTGTTGTATAGCTGAATTGGTTTGAGATCCGTTTGTAATTTGAACGTAAAAATTTAAGAAAAAAATTTCAAGTCGTTTGCTTTTGGCGTGAGTATTGCCGTACTTTTGTTATTTAAACCCCGCTCCGTTACCCCGGGAGTTTATTCGATACATATTCCCTTCTACATACGTTTTTTTTAGCAGATCAAGGGCGCCAGAGTAAGTCTTATCGAATTCGGTATGCATTTTCGCGCGCCGTGGTCGGTGAAAGAGTCGTCTTCAGATTGGGAAGAAACAGTTGATCGTTGCTAACTTGTGAAAACAACCCCTGGAGAACAAAGAGCTGTCCTCCTTGAGTGACAGCTCTTATTTTTTTAGCCATTACAATTATTGACTACAATAATAAAGCGATGCGTAAAAAAAATATTTTGCTGATCGATGATGACGATGATGAGTTGGAAATATTTACGGCGGCTTTGGAAGATTTGAAGATCTCTTATAACTGTAGTTTGGCAAGAAATGCACAGCAAGCTTTGGTGATGCTTGATAACTCCGTACCCGACCTGATCTTTCTCGATGTAAATATGCCCGGGAAAGGCGGCATCAAGTGTTTGGAGGATATTCGGGAGCGGGATGCGCTGAAGAAGGTACCGGTGATCATTTATACAACCTGCCACGATGAGTATGGCGGTAAAAATGCGATGATGTCCGGTGCTGCAGCGTATGTAAGGAAGCCATCCAGCATCAAAGCGTTAACAGGTATTTTAAAACAGGTGTTTGATCATTATTCCGTTTTAGATCCGTACCCTGTCTTTCATGTTTACGAGTAGCGAATGGCATTGAGGGCGGGAATAGACAGTTGATCGTTGCTAACTTGTGAAAACAACCCCTGGAGAACAAAGAGCTGTCAGCTTGAAATGGGCAGCTCTTATTTTTTGCGTGCTGCGGCATTGTAAGAAAAACAAATCATAATCAAATCCTGCCAAGCATTTTAAAACAGCGTCGTTGCTCACTTTTCCGTTTTAGATGAGCTCTCTTTCATGTTTACGAGTAACGAAAGGCGCAAGTGTTTATGTGGGAAAATAACATGTGAATACAGTTCCTTTTGCTAGCTCGCTTTCCACCGTGATAAATCCATTGTGCAGATCCATGATCTTTTTGCAGACTGCGAGACCAATGCCTGACCCTTTATATTCTTTTCCATCATGCAGTTTTCCAAACATGGTGAACATTTTTTCCGTGTCGCCGGTGTTGATCCCGATGCCATTATCTGCTACAGAAATAGCATGGTAATCTTTTCCTGGCATGGCGTCGGGATGATCAATACTACTGCCGGCTAGCTGCCGGGCTGTGAGGTGAATTTCAGGAGCTGAGTCTTTTTTTCTGAACTTGAGCGCATTGTCAACTAAATGATGAAAGAGTAGCACGAGCAGTTGTGGGTGTCCATGAATCGTGGGGCAATTTCCACATGTAATGGTTGCGGATGCGTCTTCTATTTTAACCTTCATATCGCGTTGAACCAATTTTAGTATGTCATTCAATTCAACGTCAACCGCAGGTTCCGTTGCCGCGTTTAACTGCGAATAAGAAATAATATCTTCTGTGATCAGCTTCATTCTCTGAATGGCTGACTGGGCCCTGCGTATATTGGCCCGCGACGGATTGCTCAAATTGCGCGCGTCGTTTACGACAATGAATTCAAGGCTGGTGTATAAATGCCGCAGTGTTTCTTTATAATCGGTTGCGGCAAGCGAATTAAAAGCTTTCAGCTCCGAGATGGCCGTATTCAAAGCGCGGTTCTTTTCAAGCAGCGCTTCGTTTAATTCGGTGATGGCCTGCCGGGAGCGATGAAGCGTGGTAACATCCATATTTAAACCAAGCACTTTAGAAGGTGAGCTGTTTTCATGATCGAACAGCATCGTCTTTACAAAAAAGAACCTTGGTTCGCCTTTAATTTCTACCTCGAGCAATTCTTCAAACGCCGCAAAATTTTTTTCTATCCTGTCAACAAGCCGTTGCGCCGCCTCTTTGAATGCCGGCGATGCAGCCTCCACGTAAATGCCGGGAGTTATTGTAGCGCCTTCGCTCAATCCAAATAATTTCGAAAAGTTTTCACTCCATGTAAATTGTTTGGTCGCGACGTCATACTCCCAGCTTCCGGCGCCGGCGAGCTCTTCCGCCTGCTTTAGTATGTTGTGATGTTTTAAGGCCTCTTGTTCAGCTTCTTTTTCATTTTGGATATCGTAGAATATTACGAACACGCCGTCAGAAAACGGGGTCGTAGAAATGTGCAGCCAATGGCCTTCAGCCGGCCCTATAACATTCTGCACAACATTTTTTTTCTCATGAACGGCCCTCGTGATCGCCTCATAGAACGCGGTGCCTACCGCTTCGGGAAACACGTTCCAGATATTTTTGCCAATGAGATCATCGCGGTGCAAACGCCATAACATTTCGGTCGCGGCATTTACGCGCTTCAACTCGAAGCTTGAATCCAGCTCAAAAAACCCTTCATGCATTACTTCGAGCATCACTTCGGCGTGCTTCTGCTCGGTTATGTCATCCAGTATGCTCAATATCTTTACTTCGTTATCGAGGCCAATCGACAACTGCATGAAGTGGTTGATATGAACATGCCTGCCGGTTTTGGTCACGAGCCGGTATTCTGCTGAACATGCTGTTCCTTCAGTCATCAATTTTTCTTCGGCCTGCAACAGTTTATACAAGTCGTTCGGATGCACAAACGTTCGCCACTTTTCTTCATTCATAAACTCCGAAAATGGTTCCATCTCCAGCAGGGCATATACGGTATGCGAAGCCACTATTCTTTTTGTTCTGACCGTGGTCCACATATACCCGAAATGCGTATATTCCAGTAAACCATGGGTGGGCGGGAAAATATGGTTACTCGTTGTCACTTGAACGAATTAGTAATATGAATGTTTTCGCCAATAAGTTTGTTTTTTGAACGCACCTTTAATGGGAATGTGCGATAAAGTCTTTCATCCATGGGTAATGATTGAAGGATAGTTAAAGGTAACGGAAACTATCTAAACCTCGATATTATTTGTAACGTCCTGGTAGTTGCCAATGATCCCTTTTATATTGTCATTGTTTAATAAATTTCGAAAGATAACGTCCATGGTTTTGTACCCGCCATTCTTGTGCTGAAGTCTTAACTGCCCTTTGATGTTTTTCCCGGGATTATTCAGCGCTTCATTCATCAGTTCCTTATTCCTCTTCATATCATCCGGATGCACAATGCCGAGTTCAAAAATATTTTTATTCAGCGTTTCTTTTACAGGATAACCAAGCGTTTTTTCCAGCGCTTCGCTTTGATACATGATGTTTCCATCCTGCGAATAGACCGTCGTTATATCAAATGCGTTTTGCAGCAGCAGCCGGAATCTTTCTTCCCGTTCTCTAAGGTCGCGTTGTGCTCTCGCTTTTTCTGTCATATCCTGTATTACGAGCAGCACATAGGCTTTTTTATCTTCCCGGTCCATCCGCATCGCGTTAAACAAAAGCGTCTTTTCGCCTATCGCCGGAAAAGAATTTGTGATCTCACAATTTTCAAAGCTCTTTCCTTTTTGTATGATCTGCAATAGTTTTTCTTTTAATTCCGGCAGATTCCACTGGCCGTTTTCGAGCTCAAATAAATAATTGCCCTCAGTGCGGTCAATATTTGTTTTGAATAATTTATAAAAAGCATTGTTAGCAGAGCGGATGCGCATTTCGTCGTTCAACACAAGCAAAGGCTCATTAATTGTGTCCACAATATTGCGTGCGAAATTTCCCGCTTCTTTTAACTCTGTGTTTCGCTGCTGAAGCTCTTCGTTTATCGTTATCAGCTCTTCATTCGTGCTTTGCAGTTCTTCTTTGCTGGTCTCCAGCTCTTCATTCATGCTTTGCAGCTCTTCGTTGGATGACAGTACTTCTTCATTTGAGCTTTGCAGTTCTTCCCGCGTAGCTTCGAATTCTTCGCTCATCGTTTTCATATACTCCCTTGCTTCGTTGATCTGCTGCTCTAACTTACGGATACGATCATCTTTATCAGCCCTTTTAAGCGTTGTTTCGGTTTTTCCGCCGCCGTTGGAAGCCACGGCTTCCGCTTCCCTGAACAGTATCAAAAAATAAGAATCCTTTGTTGGCGATTTCAAAGGCACTACTTCAATCGTGATCATCTTGTCGGTGCCATTTTGTAAAAGAGGCACACCATCTTTTTTTACCGCCTCGCCTTCTTTTGTTGCACGATTGATGAGGCCTTTCAATTCAAACACCAGTTCATCTTTCACCATTTTTAATAAATGCAGGCTCGCCCTGCCGGATGAAGGCTGCAAATAATTGGACGTGGCGCCGTGGAAGCGAAGTATTTGCAGGTCGCTATTCACGACCACACTCGCAGGCACGTAGCGTGAAAGAAGCAGCCGGTCAGTTTCTTTTTCAAGATCTATATCAGAAAGACGAACCGCATCGATTTTATCATGCGCTGGATTAGCTGGCATGTGACCGGGGTGAAATGAAAAGTCAAAAACATCAGTACCCGGAGGTGTTGCTTTCCGCGAATAAATTTTCAACTCCTTATCTAACTGTGCAAACAGCTCTGTGGAGCTGCCAATCGTTTCTGATTTGCCGAGTAACAGGTACCCTGTCGGTTTGAGCGAATAATGAAAAGCCTGCAATATTTTTTTCTGCGGATTGCTTTCAATATATATAAGCACGTTCTGGCAACTGATCAGGTCCATGCGGCTGAACGGCGGGTCTTTCAATAAATTGTGCGTGGCAAAAATGCATACGTCGCGAATGGGTTTTATGATCTGGTAGTGGCCATCGGTTTTGATAAAATATTTTTTTAACCGTTCGGGCGAAACGTTTCCCATTGCGCCCTTATTGTAAACGCCGCTGCGCGCCTTAGCGATGGCGGCTTCATTCAGGTCGGTTCCAAATATTTGGATCGGCGTGCGAATAGCTTTTTCCTGCAAAAATTCAAAGAGGCAGATTGCCACTGAGTACGCTTCTTCACCGTTCGCGCAGGCGGGTGTCCATATTCTTATCGTGTCGTTTTCCTTTCGATTTTTAAATAACGCCGGCAATATTTTTTTGCCGAGCGCATCGTACACGTTCGGATCGCGGAAAAAACTCGTAACATTTATCAGCAGGTCTTTGTACAGTAGGTCCAGCTCATGTGTATGTTCCCGCAGAAATTTTACGTATTCGGGAAGAGTGTTGAACTTATTCAATGCCATGCGCCGCATGATGCGCCTGTTGACAGTGTTTTGTTTATAGTAGCCGAAATCAACGCCTTTCTTGGCGTGGAGCAGGCTTTGGATTTTCCTCAGTTCGCCCATGTTAGCCTCCACGATCTCATTTAATGATAAAATACCTGAAGGCAATTTGGCTATGCTTGCAAGTTCTTCTGCTATCCGTTTGCAGGGAAGCACGAAATCCGTATAACCCGAATCGGATGCGGTCTTTGGCATGCTTGAAAAAGTCGCGGTCTCATCCTGGGCAAACGTAATTCCTCCGTGTGTTTTTACGGCCTGTATGCCGATCGTACCGTCGCTGCCGCTGCCGGAAAGTATCACTGCAATCGCTTTTGTCTGGTAGACCGGGGCCAGTGAATTTAAAAAATAATCAATGGAATGGTGAATGCCATCAGTTTTTATGCGTTCAGAAAGTTTCAGCTTGCTGTCAACAATACTGATAAATGTGTTTGGCGGGATAACATAGACCTCATCGGGGTTTATCTTCAGGCCGTTCTTAACCTGCTTCACCGGCATTTTCGTTTTGGCAGCAAGCAGCTCCGGCAGGATGCTGTCGTGGCTTGGCGAAAGATGCTGAACGATAACATAGGCCATTCCCAGGTCGGGTGGCAGGTTTTCAAATAATTCATTCAATGCCTGCAGGCCGCCTGCAGACGCGCCTATGCCAACAACGGGAAAAAGTTTTTCTATTTGTTCCGGGGATGATTCAGATTGGTGTTCTTCTGCCGCCGGTTGTTCTTGTGCCAACGTATTACATTTTTGAATGAAGTAAGGTACAAATATTTTTTACCTTATTCAGTTACTAAAATTATTCTGGCAGCCGGCAACTGGTTAAAATTTTGGCCCCTGGTTTATCTTTTGGGCAATTTTCTTAGAAAATATTCTACGGTTTCCTTCATCATCTCATCAACCTTACCAAGCCTGTTGAAGAGGGTATGGGGACAGTCGGAACGCCACCTAAAGGTGCGGCGGGAGCCGTTGGGCAGTAATATATCAAAGTCATAACTGTTCTTTGAAACAATTGAAACCGTAACACATGTATTGTCCTTCAGCCGAAAGTTCAGCGGAAAGGTATTCTTCACATCTGTCTACACACAAAAACTGTGCGCCATACGTGCCAGTGGCAAAAACAACTCAAGCGGCAGGTGCAAAATAGTCGGGCTGCTCTGCGTCCACATCATGGCAAGCAGATGAGGAAAGCGGAAGCAGCCCATTTATTTTAATGCAACTAAGCGAGCAACCGTGTGCGCAATGCCCGTGTTTTTGTAATTCCCTCCTTATTTCTTCTCTGAAAAGTGGATTAGTTTTTTAGTGTGAAATACAACCCTGAGTGCGAAGAAGACTATTGTCCAAACTCTGCCCAGTCACAACGTACATTGTTCACACGAATGAAACCGGTTATTGTCGCGGAAAATTATGTATATACGGCTGAAGCGTGGCGTAAAGGTAAAGGTTTCGGGAAGCGATTATCAAAATTAATTTTTCAAGG
>DASQJI010000443.1:0-6518 GCA_035631175.1 Parafilimonas sp. | reverse complement strand
ATTTTCCGACAGCTGTCGCAGTAAATATTCAATTGAGATCGCTTATTATACTTCAAACCTCAAACCTCAAACCTCACAACTCAAACAATCATTCCGTACTTCCGGCGACAACAACTTTAAAGGCCTACAATCCCGGTGCTGTAAGCAAGTAAACACCATTAGCAATTCCATTCACCTGTTGCTGTCGCTGATCGCTAACTCGAAATTCTTTCACCCGTTTACCATCAGTGGTGAATAATGATACGGTCGTTGCTTTGTCGATGCCGTTGATGACAAACCAAAAGTTTCCGTTGTTCGGGTTGGGTCCCACCACAAATTTCTTCAGCATCATTTTATCTTGTTGTGCTAATTCGCTGGAAGGATCTGTAGTTATTCCCGTAAATGCAACATCACTGCTCAGCGTTAAACGATCAAAAGCAGTAACACCCGTTTTTTCCACCCAGTTGCCTGCTGCATCGCGACTGGTGAAAGACTGATCAACCCAGCTACTGCCATTATCTGCGCTTCGAAAAAACTTGAGTTGATTTTCTATTTTGCCGTTCAGTTCAGTATCTAAGTAGTACAAACGAACCGTCGAGGTCTGCGCCGAACTTGGGACAATAGAATAATAACGTGCAATACTTCCCTGCATGCCTGTGCCTGATTGTAATTTATGTCCGCGCCGAATCGTGACTTGCCCCAAATCAAAAGCTGATGTAATCACGGCCCCGAGGTTTCCGGCATTCACAGCAGTCGGCTTGTTCATGTTCACGGTGATGATAACCTCTCCTCCCAACGGCCCGATGATGTGACTAGTTTCAGATTCGCCGGAGACAGATGCTGATGCATTCAGCGTCATATTTTTTTTGTTTAGGTCAAGCAAACCCGAGGTGAACGCTACTGAGGAAACGATATTAATGTTCGTCGTGAGCGACACTTTTGCGTTTGTCTTAGCGATCTTTAGTATCGCGAATGTGGGAGAGCTGCTACCGCTTATAGTGGCATTCTTTTTTCCGCTAAACCTGAAGCTTCCGTCACCCTTTGCCTGGTTGATGGTGCCATTGTTTTCGAGGTTCACATCCTTCAGGTTGATCGATGCACCACCGGAACTTTTGATCGTAGTGCCCGTCCCCACTCTTAACACCGTTTGTGCGTGTAGATTTGTTACTACCAGTAACAAAAGCACGGCTATTGTTGATTTCATAAAATTCATTTGATGTTCATTTAAATTGTGAATCGATGATGGCGCAATCATTTAAAATTGTTGCGCCACCGCAGTTGCGGTTTTAAAAAGTAAACACCAAATGGCCGGAAAAGTAACATTGTGAATAGGAGTCAATCATCGATGATGGAATGGATGCTATGTTGAATTGGCGAGTCGCAATAAAAACCTGGTCGCCCGCCTGCAAAGTATAGTCGCCAGCCACACTCACCATCGTATTGTCAACGTCGTTTATGTAGCCACCCCCTTTGTATATTTCGGAGTTGGTGCCGTTTCTTCTTAATATCAGGGCGATTTCAATCGCCCTGTAATCGAAAATGTTGCCGAATAAATATTTAAGAGCGGCATCAAAATGATAGAGGCCTTGTACCGGCACGGTAAAACAACTGGAGCCATTGGTAACACTTCCACCAAAGAGCGAATAGACATTTCCGAAATCATACCCCTCAGATTTAAACTCTACCTTCTGGTAATAAGTGTATATATCAGGACTGGATGGAACAATATTCGTCGTCAATGGATTGGCGATGCCTGCAGCCATGAAAGCGATTTTCGGTGTGGACGCGGGTGTCTGCCAAGTGGCATTGCCTGAAGCGTCGCTTGTCAATACTTTTCCTGCTGCCGGATTTGTATTGCCACCTGCGATTTTTACTTTGCCGTAGGATTCAAGGGCATAGCCACTTGTACTTGTTGCATAAAGGGCGGTCCCGGTGTTGGCTGTTCCCCAAACGCCTATGTACGTATCGGTGGTACCTTTTACGGCGGTTCCACTTGTTGAACCTCCTGCAACGCCTACTGTATTAGCAGCGTTGGAAGTTCCGCTTACGCCCGCGCCCGCAGTACCGTAGTTTATACCATATACACCGGTTCCTGAATTGCCTTGATTTGCACCGTACACACCTGCATATCCTATGTTGCTGCTTGTAACGCCCTTAACTCCATAATTGCTTCCGCTCACGCCGGACACGCCGATTGCATTTGTACTGCTGCCGAAAAGACCAGTTCCGTTAGCAGTGAGTGAACTAACGCCTGGCCCATTACCAGAATTACTGATGGAAACAGCGGCTTTGGCATTCGAAGCGTTTGTTTGAAGTATTACTAATTGTTCGCCGAGATTGTTGCCCGCTATCTGCACGTTAGACGAGGTGCTGGCACTGTTGGATAATTGGAAAGTTGAAGTTTTTGCGATACCCCTGTTGACGAGGCTCATCAGCGTATTTGCATTATTTACATAATTGTTCTCACCATGAAATACCGCACCGCTGTCGGTGATCGCGTAGATGGAATTTGCGCCGGGCCGGTTTGTATATGCGTGTAAAGCCCAGCCAAACGGTCCTGAAGCTCTCGCGCTCAAACCGATACCAAGATCATTCGGCGAAGTAACCTGAATTGCCGCTCCGGAACCCTGGTTTGTTATGTCGAAACCCGGTGTTCCTAGATTTACACTTCCTGAATATGGAAGGACCAGGCCGCCGCCACCCGAAGCCATGTTCACCCAGGCTGTTCCATTAAATTGCCAGAGGCTTTTAGTATCCGTGTCATAAACTAATAAACCCATTGCCGGGGAAACGATCGCGGTACGTTGCGTAGTTGTCATGCGAGGGGCTAGCATGCCCTTCGTTGTGCTTTTTACATCGAGCATAGCGCTTGCATCGGCTGCTGTGCCGTCGCTGTTGATGGCGACACCCTGTGCAAAGATTATTGTAGCCGTCATGATGGAAACGAATAAAGAGAATAACTTTTTCATGATGTTTGAGTTTTGATTTTCTAACTCAAAAATGCTTTAGCAGTGAGGCAAAAACAATTTTTAGCAGTTGATGGTTGTTAGGTTTTAATTGAATCGTGTTTAAGTTGAAACGAATCGGGGGTAAATGCAGGCAGTGATGACAGGGCTGCACCGATTTTGACGGTCAAGGGCAGCGCGTGCCAATATAAAGTGGTGTCTCACAGATAGCACAGATTTTCGCAGATGAAAGAAGTTGAGTAATTAAGCAACTATTGTGGCAAGAAAAATCTGTGCACATCTGCGGCATCTGTGAGAAAATAATTCTTAGCAGATATCATGCAAATAGGCGGAGTAACTCGAGGGCGCCAAAGCTGTGTTTGTCTCACAGATAGCACAGATTTTCGCAGATGAAAGGACGAAACAGACTGGGTGAATTTTCTGGCGTAAAAAATTCTGTGCACATCAGTGTCATCTGTGAGAAATAACCCCTTTCTATAATTTTTCGTGTTGCAAAAAAACCGCCTCTTTCAGAAGCGGTCTTTCACAATTTTCTTGTTTGGTTTATTTGTTTCTTGTTTCTTGGTTTTTGCTTATTGTTTTTTGGTTCTTGTTTCTTGCGTTTTGTTTCTTGATTTTTATTTTGTGAAAACCATCCCGAAAAGAATCGGATGTCCCTGCGTTTATTTAACGTGCTCCATCTGCTTTGTTTCAATTAACCTTGCATCCACATACAACGAATATTGATAGGCGCCTGACGAAAGCATTGACGCATCAACGATCAAACTACCTTTTCCACTACCAGATAAATTAGCTTCTTTCAGAATTTTACCTGCTTTATCCGTAACAATAATTTTTGCTGATGAAAATTGCTGTGGCAAATTGTAATTGATCGTTGTTGTATGATTGAAAGGATTCGGAATGTTTTGCTCAAGTGAAGCGTTGCTTACTGACAAGATCTTCGCAGACTGCTGGATTGATGAATTTCCTGCACATGGGCTGCAACTGTTTAAATTCTGCTGGATCTGCTGCATCATAGCTTTTAAATCATCAATTTGTTTTTGTTGTGCATCATTTTCCTTCTTTAGTTCATCAATCTGTGCATCTTTTTCATTGGTCATTTTGCTTAACTCCTGCACTGCTTTCACCAGGGGCACTACAAAATCGCCATAACGAAGGCCATATAAACCATCGTCGGTTTTCGGTTTATCGACACCGCTGAAATTATAGTTCAACTTTTTTGCCGCAGCTTCCACTTCCTGCGCAATAAAACCATTGTACACAACTTTCGCAGCTTCATCCGTAGACGATTTTCTGTCCTCTTTCATTTTTTCGTAAGCTTCATCATGCTTCTTGTTCTTTTCAAAATAATTATTCAGTCCATCCATATCGATCGTGTATGTAATTGGCCGCAGGCTATTGATGAATTTCAGTCCTTGTACATCTTCTTTGATGTTTTTCTTGTACCTACCGTCAGAAGGGAAAGTGGTCCAGCCCACCTGGCCACCAATGCTGGTGACACTGGTATTGCCTACGCGTACCTTATTGCTGGCATCAACCAGCGCGCCGGAACCTATCGCAGTCGCATTGGCCAAACCAATCGCATCCACGTCCGCAAAGTACCCCACGGTGGTGTTACGGGCTCCGGTATAATTTGTAGCCATGGCTCCGGTACCTATTGCGACGTTATTAAAGCCGGTTGTATTGTTAGTAAGCGACAGGGAACCGAGCGCAGTGTTGCTGGTGCCTGTCGTATTATCGGCTAGCGCTTCTGCCCCGAATGCGGCATTATAGCTTGTGGTTGTATTCGCACGGAGTGCCTCAAAGCCGACCGCCGTGTTATACGAGCCAATCGTGTTCGAAAAGAGCGCTTTGCTTCCTACCGCGGTGTTTTCCCAACCCTCCTTGGGTTGCAAAGAGCCTTTCCCATTATTCATTAAAGCACTGTCCCCAACAGCGACTACTTTATTTACGATGGTATTGGCGTAAAGTGCGTTCACGCCGATTGCCACGCTTGAATTGCCCGTAGTATTTGAATAAAGTGCATTGAATCCCTGTGCAGTATTTCCGAACCCAGTGGTGTTGGCGTAAAGTGCTTTGCTGCCTACTGCCGTGTTCTTTGTGGAGTGAACGGCGAGTGTTGCGTTGGTGCCGTTATTATATAGAGCACTGTCGCCAACAGCAACTAAATTATTTTTATCCTTACTTGAAAATAATGCGCTTACTCCAACGCCTACGTTCGAATATCCGGCCATATTCGAATAGAGAGCCTGCACTCCGTCTGCAGTATTGGTGCTGCCGGTGAAATTACCGGCCAATGCGAGGCGCCCGGTAGCTGTGTTGGAATTGCCCGTCGTGTTCGAGGTAAGCGTTGCATAGCCGGTCGCCGTGTTAAACGATCCGATGGTGTTATCAAAAAGTGTCGAAGCACCGGTGGCGGTATTTCCGTCCGCAACAGTACTTTTAATAAGAGCAAAACTTCCGGTTGCCGTATTGTGTGACCCGGTTGTATTCTGATAAAGATTCAGGTAACCATTTGCATTGTTGTAGTTACCTGTGGTGTTTGCAAAAAGAGCTTTGCTGCCTACAGCTGTATTATAGTAAGAGCCGCCGGCTTGACTGTACAGTGCGGAATCACCTACAGCCACCAGGTTACTGGCGGTTGTGCTGGAATATAACGCCGCGGCTCCAACCGCGACGTTTGAAAAGCCCGTTGTGTTATTCTGACCAGAACGATATCCGACGAAGGTATTGCTGCTGCCTGTATTCGCATAACCAGCGCCGTAACCCAGTAAAGTATTTGCGGTTCCTGTTGTGTTGAAATAACCTGCCGCCTTACCGAAATAAGAGTTTGAATTACCGGCACCGTTTGCATAGCCTGCGCCCTGTCCAAAGAACGAATTGTCTGAGCCGGTTGTATTTCCGTACCCGGCAGTATATCCAAAAAATGAGTTGTTGCTGGCAGACGTGTTCGCGGCCCCTGCAGAGTTGCCGACAAAAGTGTTTTGAGATCCGGTGTTAGTGGTGTTACCGGTGTATCCTAAAAAAGTATTGGACGTGCCGGCATTGTCGATAAACTTTTGTCCGCTGAGGTTAATCGATCCACCGATATAAACGTCTTTCCACGCGTTTGACGCAGACCCAATGTTGAGCGCATTAGTGCCGCCGGGAAGCAGATCAACATTTATCCCGGTCGGTGCGGTAAGATTGGATAAAGATTTATTTACTCCTTTTGGAGAAACTGCAGCCCATGAAGAACCGTCGAAATAATAAAAGCCAGGCGTGCTGTTGGTTTGAAAGATCATTAATCCAGTCGGCGGAGAGACGATCGCATCGCGTTGTGCTTTTGTCATCCGCGGAATCAAAATGCCTTTTGATGTGGAACTGATGTCGAGCAGTGAAGATGCATTTGGCGTGAGCGTACCAATGCCAGCAGCGCCCGTTGTCGGGAATGTGTTTGTTTGTGCACGCAGCGAGCCTACGGCTATAAAGCCTAAAAGTGTGAAGAGCAAATTCTTTCTCATAATTGCATTTTTAGTGATGATTTTTTAAAAAACCAATCGAACACTTGATCAAAACATCTTAAGATCAAAT
>DASQJI010000442.1:0-1822 GCA_035631175.1 Parafilimonas sp. | reverse complement strand
TCGCGACTTCTTAAATAAGTTACCCCAGCAGCCCACACTTCCTGTGATCCAATCGGCGCCTGCAGAAAGTTGTCGATCAACATATCGCGCAGATCAGCGTCAATTTGCTTTTCATTTTTTGCCCGTTCCGACAAAAATCGGAAAAGGCCGTCCCGGTTTATCAACTCATCCCAATCATCTTGCAGCAAATAATTTTTTTCTTCTCTTTCAAGAATGATCCCTTTCGATGTTTTAAATAATTTCATTGACCTTACAAATACAGTTGACCGTCTTTAATAGTTTGCTTATTTTCTTGTTGCCCATGCGAGTCCATCCGGTGTTCCACCCACATCAAGATGACCGGTTACTTGCAGCGTTTTTAGATCTATTACCGCAATATAATTATCGGGTGAACAGGCCACAAATGCGCGCGAGCCATCAGGCTGCATAAGAATACCAGCACCACCATGACCAATGTTCAATCGTTTTATTTCTTTGTGTGATCTGGCATCATAGATCGTGAGATCTCCTGAGCGAAGACTAGAAATGAAAACGAGTTTACCATCAGGTGAAAATTTCAAACGGTTAGCACCGGTAACGTTTGCCTCAATTTTTGTTTTTATTTTTTTTGCATTAAGATCGATGATTGAAATCGTTCCGTCATCGCTACACGCAGTCCACAATTCACTGCTGTCGGGCGACACATCAAATCCCTCCGAACCTGTTCCCGTTGCTATTAGAATTTGAATCCAATCTTCGTGCGGCCTCGCGCCGGCAGGAGCCATTTGTCCAGGCTGTATGAAAGTATCAACCAGGATACTCACCGTGCCCGAAGAAACATTTGTGGTATAGATTTTTTTTCCGTCGGCGGTAACGTAGATCATATGTGTCCTGTTTTCGCCTGTACCCATACTCCAGTCTATGCTTCCCGTTGCAGGGTCATAGCGCCCGACAGCTTTAGAACCTTCTGCGCTAAACCAAAGTTTTCCGTTCACAAACACGAGACCATGCGGACCGAAAAGCGGCCTCGTATCTACGTTGGTCAGAGGTTTTTGTGAAACAAGATCAATAATGTTTAACTCATGCAAGCTTCCTCCGCCGTAAATGGAAACATAGGCAGTCTTTCCATCCGACGAGGCTATCACTTCATGCGGGTCACTACCGACGGGTATGCGGGTCAGCACTTTTAATGTAACGGGATCAATGATGGCTAAAGTGTGGTCTGCCTTTGAAAGTGCGAGCAGCGATGATTGTGAGCTGCCTGTTGTCTCCTGCGCCGCCCCCCTGTTTGCGGCTATCGAAAACACGACGCATGCTGCAAAAAGCAAAATCCATTTCATCGACATTTGTTTGGTGTCATTAATATATTTCATCAGTTGAAAGATTATTAAATGAGACACCGACAAAAAGTTTTACAACTGTCCAAAAAGTCCCTGTAATTGCCGTTGCAAAAAACTTATTTATCGCCTGTGATCAGGCTGCGCATCTTCCTCCTCAGGCCAACATCTTCTTCAAATAATTGTAACTGTTCGTTACATTTTGTAACGGATCAGGAGCGAAATCCTGTTCTACGAAGAAGTATTTCATCCCCGATTCGCCAACGTTATCAAAAGCGTGTTTGAAATTCACGTATCCTTTACCGACCTCAGTTGGTTTTTTTGTGTCAGGATCAAGATCTTTTACATGCCATAATGGAAACCGACCGGGATGTTGTTTGAATAATTCAACAGGATCCTGGTTCGCCTTCGTTGCCCACGCAAGATCAAGCTCCATCTTTACAAGATCTTTATTGGTATTTGAAAGGATAAAATCGAAAGGACGATGGCCTTCGACCATGTCGAAT
>DASQJI010000441.1:0-1771 GCA_035631175.1 Parafilimonas sp. | reverse complement strand
ATGATAATCCATCATATTGAAATGGCTGCCTAAATTATCCTCAGGCACACCGGTATCAGTGTCATGCGAAGGATAAATATAAATGCGGCCGTTGAACACATGTGCCGATGGATCCGCTGTATAAATATTAGTTATCAGCGGTTGAGATAGATATTTTTTTGAAGCCGTTGTGCTCCTAGCGGAATCTTCATCCGTTGTTTGATTCGTTGAATTATTGTTGCAGGCAAAAAATATCGTTGTTGCTGCTATTGTAAATATTGATTTGAATTTGCTCATGGCGACGTGTTAGTTGTAGTCAGTGAAGTTAATTGTTATACATTTTATTTTTGGGGACCAACAACTGTATTTCATGGCATCGTTCCTTGCGTCGCACTCTTGTACTGCATTTCTTTACGCAACAATGCTCACATTTCAACCTGGTTAAATATAAGATCTATCGCAAATGCTGACGCCCAGGAAAGTTCCTCAATAAGGTTTATAAGGTCGGCATGCCTTACTACATACAGTTGTTACTAAGGTGGATAAGGTTGAATGCGTTAAAAATATCTCCATGAAATGGGGTTATTTGTCTGTCGGATTTTTCATCGCATAAACGTAACCCTGGCTATTCATTGAGCGTCAAACCTTATAACCTTAGTAGAAATCACCCATACGAAAACGTCGCAACCTTATTACCTTATTAAAATTAAATCGTTGGTTGGAGTAGCGCAAACTGCTCAACAACTTTTTTAAAAGCACATGCTTACTAGGGTCATTAGTTATGCTCTCATACTTACTTGTTGGTAACGAAAAATGTCAATGCCCGATTTTTACGCATAAAAACGTTATCACCTTAGTAAAATCTTATCTCACGAGCGAAACAATCTTATTCATTTTATTAAAATCAAACGCGTTGTGCCATTAAGATCGACAACGAAAAAATTTCTGTTAAGCTAGTTTGCTCCTAACGAATGGTAACCACAACGCCGTCATGCCCAGCCGCGACCGGGCATCTGCTTTAACTAATTTTAAGGCCAATACATAAATCTTTCCACCCGGGATTGAAATCCCAAATCAATTTATTCCTCCATGATCACTTCTATTTTTTCACTCGTTTTTCTCTTGCAATTGCATCCTCTATTCTGCCAAATGTATCGTAGTAAACAAGCTTGTTGCAATTATATTTTGCGTAAATAAATTTCGATAAACCTTCATGATATGCTCTCGAATTCTTGTAAAAAGGTTAGAGTTCACGCCAATGTACAAGACTTCATGATGCACACTTGTTAAGATGTAGACTGTCCCTCCACATTGCATAAACTAAAGTTAGCAGATTCCCGCCTTCGCGGGAAAGACGTGCGGTCCCGTTCATGAAACTTGGACACTATTTTACTGCAAGGACCGCGCTGATTCGAACAGCACGAAGGGAGTTACAGCTTGCCATAAAAATAGCGACGATCGTCACTTCCCTTTCAGGGGCCGTGGGCTTTTCTCGCCTCAAACGGCGACGCCGGCAAACCTTCTGCGTTGTACAGGTTCGCGCCTTCCGGATCATCAGCCCACGCATATCGAACTGCAACAACATCTGCGATCGCATCACTCCAAACGATCACTTTGTTGCCCTCAATTTTTGCGGTTGCCCAAACAAATTTTTTATCGGCTCCGGCGATTGAAAAATATTTTAGGTCGCCGTTGCCTTTCGCGATCAATCCGGTGCCCACATGTGTAAAACTGATGATGATCTTGTTGCCTTCAACTTTCATTGATTGGTAAAGCGGCCCCGAATACTCGA
>DASQJI010000440.1:0-1509 GCA_035631175.1 Parafilimonas sp. | reverse complement strand
TTGAAAATTGATCGTTGAACATTTCGGTTTCAATCGGTTTCAAACCTTCAATAATAAATAAATCCTCAATAAGCGGTAATCAGCCGGGGTGAAATGAAAGCCAATGATTATTGAATATTCGTTATTGATTATTGAATATTTTAAAAGACGTTCTAAAAAAAAATCAATAATTAATCAGTCAATCCTCAATTCTCAGAATTACCCTCCGTAGCCTTCATCTTACACGAGCTTCAAATTCACGGGATCCCATTTGATGATCTTCTTTTGAAAATAACTTTCATTGCACGACAATGCGGGTGCCGCTGTTCGGAAACCAAAGGTCGCATCCTCAACCACCGGTTTGCCGGATCTTATCGAATCGAAGAAATTCGTGAAATGATCTAAGTGGTCGCTATAACCAACTGGTGCTTTAAAAATAATGTCGTCTTTCGTTGGTTTCTTCTTTTGCGCGTCGGTCCATTTTGCATTGTAGTCTTGTTGCATTTCCTCCTGCAACGCTTTCGGGAAAGTGAAGACAGAATCATAGCCGCCAAATCCCGGCGCCTCGGGCATGATGCTGTGCTTTACTGTAAGATTATTTCCCTGCACTTCTATCGTGCCCTCGGAGCCGACAAATCTCGTCAACTCACTTCCACCGGTGCCGCTGATGAAATTTACCTGCAGCGTTAGCTGGAATGCAGGATGTTCCGCGCAATCCGGGTACTGCATTACACCCGCCATCACGTCGGGCATGTTTCGGCCGTCTTTCCAGTAGCTGAACTGTCCCGCGCTATAAATTGTTTCAGGCCCTTTTGAATTTGTGATGAAATGTGTGCCGCTTAACAAATGAATGTAGAGATCGCCGGCGACACCGGTGCCGACTTCCCTGAATGCACGCCACCAAAAAAATTTTTTTGGATCATACGGCATCTTCTCAGTCACTTTTATGAACTCTTCCCAATCCGTCGTTTCTGCGCTTGCATCTTTCGGAATAGTATACTCCCACGCTCCGATCGCACTTTGCCTGTCATTCACTGCATTCACCATGTTCAGCTTTCCGATTTCTCCGGCCGCCAATAATTCTTTTGCTTTTGCGAGGCCGATGCTGCTCACGCGCTGACTGCCCACCTGCAATACCTTGCCGGATTTTTTTTGCGCTTCTATTACATCCGGTCCTTCACTTATTTTATAGACCATCGGCTTTTCGCAATAGACAGCTTTACCTTTTGCCAGCGCATCTTTTGTGATGCGTGCATGCCAGCAATCGGTGGTGGCGATGATCACCGCATCGATATCTGCTTTGTCCAGCAGCTCTTTGTAATTTCTTGTCGTGAACAGGTCGTTGCCATACAGTTCTTTTGCATTTTGAATTCTCCCGGTGTAGAGGTCGCAAATACCCGCCAGTTCAACGCCCGGCACTTTTAATGCGGTTTGCAGGTCAAAATGTCCCTGTATACCGAAACCGATAACGCCAACGCGTATCTTATCGGCCGATGAGATCTTTCTCTCATAGAACAACGTTCTCTCTTC
>DASQJI010000439.1:0-7480 GCA_035631175.1 Parafilimonas sp. | reverse complement strand
CCTTACACGGTGAAGTTGTATCGTTATAACGTTCTGTATGCAACAAAAACCGCGAAAGTGAAAAACATTACATTCGATTCCTTGCCGGTTGGCTCGTATTATGCGAAAGCATGGGGCGACGGCGCTACCGGCAACGCATTCGGAAAGAGCAAAACCGTAAATGTGGTTCCGATACCAGGTACGCTTCCAGCTACAGCTATTGGTGCAACAAAGGCGACGCTGCACTGGACGTTGGTGTCTTGCGCAAAATTCGATTCAATTTATTATCGTGTGCATGGTACAACTACATGGACACAGAAAAACACCGTGGGAAATAAAGACAGCCTGGCGATCACCGGCCTTACTGCAAGTACCACTTATGACTGGCAAGTGGCTGCGGTTGACTCAGCAAACGGTATCATCGCGAGAGGTCCATTTTCACCGATTGCGATGTTTATCACCACCACGACGCCGCTCGCAAATGGCAACAGCGACAATTCGACCGGCGCCGCGACAGGAACGAGCTTCAACAACAGAATTACGGTCTTACCAAATCCGGCAGTCAATTACTTTGTCATTAAATATTTTGCTTCCGTGCATGAGAAAGTGACGGCAACCTTGATCGATGTGAATGGAAAAGCAGTTTGGAACTCAGGACTAATAGATGGCGTTTCGCTCGACGGAAGGCGCGTACGCGTTGATCAATTCGCAAAAGGAATTTTCTATCTGAAGATCATAAACGAAAATGGTGAATTGATGGCAACTGCGAAACTTGTCATCGCAAAATAATCACCTTTGAAAACTATGCGGCCCCGTTGCGAAATCGCGCGGGGCTTTTTTATGCAACTGCATTTGCCGATTCTTTATTTTCCAAGATAATCGTTTCGTCAAGCCCTTGTAAATCTTTATGCAACCGATCGTCATAGTATAGACCGTTACTTTTGTACCGGCAGTATCGTTTGCCTTGATCGCACTATGCAAAAAACAATTATCGTTTTGATGTTTGCTGCACTCTTTGCAGGATCCGAAAGACAACCGCCGCAAAAAGTAACCGTTGCGGTTGCTGCGAATATGCAATATGCCATTAAAAATTTGAAAGAAACATTTGAAAAACAAACCGGAATAAGCGTTGATGTGATCATCGGTTCATCGGGCAAACTCACCCAACAAATAGAACAAGGAGCACCGTTCGATGTTTTCGTTTCTGCAGACACAAAATACGCCGACGAGTTGTATAATAAAAAGTTTGCAGCGGCTGCGCCGAAGATATATGCTGAAGGCTTGTTGGTTTTATGGACGGCACGCAACGATATAAACCTATCATCAAATCTGCAACTGTTAGCAACCGATCAGATAAAAAAGATCGCTATTGCCAATCCCAAAACTGCGCCTTACGGAGTGGCTGCTGAGGAGGCTTTGAAGTACTATAAATTATATGATCAAGTTGAGGGCAAATTGGCTTTCGGAGAGAGCATTTCACAAACGAACCAGTTCATTCTAACGCAATCTGCCGACGTGGGCTTTACCGCGAAATCGGTTGTTCTCTCTGACGAAATGAAAGGCAAAGGCAAATGGGTTGCTGTGGATACGAAGGCTTACACGCCAATTTCACAGGCAGCTGCGCTACTGCAACACGGCGAGGACAACAATAAAGAGGCCGCTGAAAAATTTTTCAAATTCCTGTACTCAAGATCTGCAAAAGAAATTTATAAAAAATTCGGCTACATTGTGAAATGACCGGCGATAATTACAGCGGTTAAATGAATAACCACAACTCAGATGATCGATATTGAACCTTTATGGCTCACGCTGAAATTAGCAACCGTAACAACATTTATTTTATTTATCATCGCAGTGCCCTTTGCAAATTGGCTCTCGCAAAAAAGAAATAACTTCAAAACCATCATTGAAGCTATTGTGAGTATGCCACTGGTACTGCCACCATCAGTGCTGGGGTTTTATCTCTTGCTTGCTTTCAGTCCATCGCAATGGTTTGGAAAATTTTTAGAACAGCATTTTGACGTACGCCTTGTATTTTCTTTTCCGGGTTTAGTGATAGCGTCGGTGATCTATAGCTTACCTTTTATGATGTTCCCTTTGCAGTCCGGGTTCAGCAGCTTATCGCCCGCATTACGCGAAGCTTCATATTCACTTGGCAAAAGCAAATGGCAGACACTCACAAAAGTGGTATTGCCAAATATTAAACAGTCCTTACTCTCCGGCCTGGTGCTCACGTTTGCGCATACGATAGGTGAATTCGGTGTTGTACTAATGATCGGCGGAAATATTCCGGGCCAGACAAAAGTTGCTTCGATCGCTGTGTATGACGAAGTGGAATCGATGAACTATCACAGCGCAAACATGTACGCGATGATCCTTTTCGTTAGCACATTCGTCATCCTTCTTACGTTGTACTTCATTAATCATCGGTTTGACAGGAGGAGAGCAGCATGATCCGATTTAACCTGCAAAAAAAATTATTTGCCGCGGATGGAACTATGCAATTGAATGTTTCCTGCTCTATCGATGCCGGAAGATTCGTGAGTTTGTATGGTACGTCCGGAGCAGGCAAAACATCCATTCTTCGAATGCTGGCCGGTTTCCTGAAACCAGACAACGGACAGATACAGTTTGATGATGATGTTTGGTTTGATCACCAAAACAAGATCGATGTTCCTCCGCAGAAAAGGAATATTGGTTTTGTGTTCCAGGATTACGCCTTATTCCCGAATATGACTGTAAAAGAGAATTTGCAATTTGCACTGAAGAAAGGCGAAGCGCAAACGATTATCAGGGAATTAATGGATCTGACTGAACTCGAATCTTTAAGCAACAGGAATGTGCTCACGCTTTCCGGTGGTCAAAAACAGCGTGTCGCTTTGGCAAGAGCGCTGGTAAGAAAACCCAAATTGCTATTGCTCGATGAGCCGCTTTCGGCTATCGACAACGAGCTCCGCGTAAAGCTGCAGGACATCCTGATGCGGCTGCATCGAAACTATGATCTTACTGCTATTCTCGTTAGTCATGATATCACAGAGCTCTCAAGGCTTAGTGATGAAATATTTCTAATTGACGCCGGAACAATAAAAATACACGGCTCACCTGCAGAGATCTTTTACTCAGAAGACAACCACAGTAATAAAGTTACCGGTAGCATCGCAGAGATCAGAAAAGAAGCGTCAACGTGGTTTTTGTATATTGCTGTGGGCAACCAGTTGCTAAAACAGCCGGTTGCTGAAAACGACATCAATGAATTTGCGAAGGGTGATAAAGTTGTTTTCACACCTTCCGGGCCGGGCATACAGAAGCTGCGACTTTAACGGGGAGAAATCTAAACGGGCAATTGTGTTTAATCAGTCATCGTGTTCCATATGGATATGCTGATGGTAGGCACTTGCAGCAATATGCAATGCAAAACCTGCGATGGCTGTATCCTTAAGGATGTTGATCAATGCCGTTGTCTGCATTTCTTTGTCGCCAGCATTGAAATAATTGGGCACGTGAATGGTAATAATGAACACGATCAACAGTGCTGCGAGCAGGTAGCCTGCTAACTTTACAAAGTTGTTTGTAAGGAAAGCGAGACCCACCACTATAAATGCTGTGCCGGTGAAATACGCCCACGCAATTCCGCCGGGCAGTGAACTCGGAACATACACTAAAAGATCTCGTGGGTTCATGAAATGGAAAATACCGAATATGATCATCACGATGGCCAGCAAATATATTGCGGCGTGCGACACAATATGATAATGCTTCATATTGAAAAAATTTTTGAAAAGGTAGCACTTCGAAGTTGCCATAGACATGACCATCGTCAATCTTCGGGGAGACATTCAGCAGGAAACGCGGTACACGATGACTTATCGGCTTTTCAATCAAAAGATTTTATTACGGGAAAAAGAGAAGAGGCTGGCTTTCCTCAGCCGGCCCCTTTATTTGTATCGTGCACAATTTCTTATCGTTGAATAATCAGCCTTTGCAGAACAACTCCATTATTACTGATCATTCTGCATATGTAGATTCCTGCGGAGAGCCCTGTTGTATTAAGGGTTAGTTCGTAAACGCCAGCTGGCTTAACGCCCTCAAAAACACTTTTCACTTCGCGTTGCTGCATGTCATACACTTTCACGCTGATCTTGCTTTGCGTGCCGACCTTAAATTGTACTGTAGAAAAACTCGTGGCCGGGTTAGGATAAACACGTAAATAATTTGCGACTGATGGTTGTTTTAAACCGCTTTGCGTTGAAGCGACCGCATGATCGCTTACAATGAAAGGGCGCATCATATCATGGTCTTCGTGGCTGGTGATATGACAGTGCCATACATATTCACCCGGCAAATCGAACTTCGCAATCACTCTCGTCACTTCTCCGGGTAACGCGATCTGCGTATCCTTCCATCCATCTTCCTCAAGGTCGAATTTCTTTGGCTGACCGAGCAAACGAATATCACTTAGCTGGCCGGTCTTTTGGTTAATATCTGCTTTAAATTTTTGCCGGCTTATTGTTTGAAATCGCACCTGGTGTATGTGGATGGGATGCGCATCTTCAGTTGCATTGTAGAGGTCCCAGATCTCCGTGTCGCCCAGCTTTATATTTTCCGTTACCGGGTCTTCAAAGTGCAAGGCGCCCTTATGGACAGTGCCTAATATCGGCTCTATTCTTCCATATTCATCCTCTGTTTCAAAGAGGAGTAACTGCCTTTCCGGGCCGGTTTGCACCAGTGGATCTATTGGAGTTCTCAATCTTTCATCTAACTTAGTTAGCGGTATATCCGTGTTGAGCGGTTTCATTACACGAAATGCCATGATCAGCCCATCGGTTTTTGGATCAACAGTCTCTCCGCTGGGGAACGGTATTTTAGCATTGTTGCGAACAATGATGGTTTGGCCCGACAACGACGGGTCCGAAAAATCAATGATCACTTCCTTTCGTTCTGCTGGTGCAAGCAATAATTCATTTTGGGCAACCGGTGACGGCAAAAGGCCCTGGTCACTTCCTATCTGAATAAATTTTTGGCCGTTAGATAAGGACAAATTATAAAAACGGCTGTCTGATCCATCGAGTATACGAAACCGGTATTGCCTTGGCTCAACGTCGAGCACTGGCCAGATCTTGCCGTTCACAAGTATGAAATCTCCAAAGAATTCCGGCAGAATGCTGGGTGAAGGCTGATTGGGCTCTTCGGGCTTTGAAGGGAAAAACAACTGGCCGTCATCAGTGAACATCTTATCCTGGATTACCAGGGGAATGTCGTACTTATTTGCGGGCAATTTGTGTTCGGCTTTAAGTTGCTCCTCATGATCATCGGTTATGATGTAAAAAGCAATAAGTCCAGCGTACACATTTAACCTCGTTATACCAAGTGCATGATCATGATAAAACAGCGTGGCAGAATTTCGATCGTTCGCATATGTATACGGAATGTCGTCTCCCTTTACAAACGCCGGCCCTGTTTTTTGAAACAATGGTGTAAACCAGGCTTCGGGGTATCCATCGCTCACGGCTTCGGTATGTCCGCCATGTAAATGTGTTACAACAGGCACTCCATATTGTTCCCAATGAGGCACGTCTGCAAGCGCCCACATAATGCTTGTATCAACGGGCAATAAGTGAGGCAACGGTTTTTTCGTTTTGTGCTCATATAACTGGTTCCGCCAAAAAAAATACAGGGGTACTTTTTCACGAGCTATGATCGTCGGACCAGGATAGCTGCCGTCGTATCCCCAAACCGTAGTTAGCATGGGTTGGCCGGTTTGTGGATCTTTTAGGCCAAGGTCTTGCTGAAATTGGCGAATAGAAATAGTGAACGTATCTCCTTCGCGTCCGTCTTTCATCGGAGGAATTGGTAAGGCATTTACGAACTGAGGCTGCGAATAAGGATCAAGTAAATGTTGACATTCCGCTTTGCCGGAATAAATAAAGGCGGCGGTGAAATTGAAAAAACACAATACTGCAAATCTGGGTAGAAGTGAAATCTTCATATCTGTAGTTTTTAAAATGTACAATTGGTAACTGAAACAAGTGCAGGGTTGACGAGACATTAAACTTGTTTATAAAGCCTTGGAGAGTTTTCATAGCGTAGCAACAAGACGTACAGGCAGAACCTGCCGTAAGATTTTGAGCAAATTGTAAGCCATACTGCATCTTCAATTACTTAGTCTTCAAAAACCGCCGACGATGCGATTCTATAAACTGCTCGTGCACATGTCGCAGCCATCGAAATATCTTTGCGCCAACTAAACGATACATCTTCAATTTGATCTTGATCTTATGCTACAAAATCTTCGGAAAAAGTTTTTTACATTTTTATTTATTGGGCTGTGTACATCTTCTTTCTGCCAGTCATACAAAATAGACACGTTGAAAAATGCGATCGCCTCAGTGAATTCATTTTCCCTGCTTGGCATCAATGGGCTCACTTCTTCAAAAGATGTGTATGTATTGGGTTATAATCTCGACAATAACAATGGTAACCCGATGTCAGTGCAGATGGTGAGGATCGACCTGAATAAGAAAAATGTGCAGTATAAATCTTTACCAAACGTTCTTTCAACAAAAGGAAATTTTTGGGTTTCGGTTTTTGACTCGACAGGAACTTTGTACTTGTCTGTAAACAATCCGCGCAGGACGATCATGAAGCTAAACCTTAAAGATTCGATCAAGATCGACGATTTGGGTAATGCGTTTTCTACAGGCACTACTCTCGCTTACTCCGCCAGTCTCGGCCGCGATGGAAAAATTTATTTCGGCGGAAGCAGCGGCGGCACTTATTGGAGCAGCTATGATCCTGTAACAAAAAAATTCGACAAACATCCGGAGATTGATCCGTTCAATGATTATGTGCTTTCCATTGCGGGCGATACAAACTTCGTTTACGCTCAAACAGGGCAGCGAAATTCTGTCCAGTTGTGGAGCGTTCGAAAAAAAGATGAGGCTAAAAAATTGCTTTGCAGGATAACCAATCGCACACGGATAGACATGCGAACTTTCACCGACGGCATCTATGTCTCATTCAGCTCTGATACACTAGGCGGCAAGTTCAAACTCGTAAACGGTGGATTAGTAAAAGTGGCCTCATGGCCCGCGAAGTATGTTTCGTATTCGGAAGTAAATGACGTGAATCAACCGTCGGTTTCAACTTATTTTGACGGCACTCAAAACAAATTGTTCTTTTCTATCAATCACAAGCCCTATGAAAGTGTTGACATAAAAACAAAAACGATCCGGATGGATATCCGCAAAATATTCGCGTTTCCGAATGATAAGGACAATATTTATTATGTCGGTGACTATTATGGCAATTACTATCGTTATGATCTGAAAACTCAAACGGCTTTTCTTTTGGGTGCAACCGGGTACAATGTTTATTCAACGCTTGCTCTCAACGACAGCATTATTTATTTTGGCGGATACCCCAGTGGTTACGTAATGCGATGGAACCGGAATCAGCCATGGACCACACAAAAATTTATCAATGGTAAAGTGACTGACGCACT
>DASQJI010000438.1:0-2892 GCA_035631175.1 Parafilimonas sp. | reverse complement strand
GTTTAATAATACATGGGGCAGTTAGTACAAATACTTGTGCAACGCTTTTAAAAATCTGTTTTAAATCAATCAATGCCTCCACTCAATGTTGTATGTAGCAACATAATTATCTATCGCGGACCCGATCGTTGGATAAAAAATGTCTGTTCCCAGGGTTTGTAATAATTCGAAACGTTTGAGTTTGTCTTTTACGGGATCTTTCATTTCTGCAAAATGCAATTCGATCTGGGAGTTGTCTAATGCTTTTTTCAGTTCAACAAGCATATCGGCTGAGGTTATGTCTACGCTGGTCACAGGCTCGGCCGTTACGATGATGCGTTTAACAGGAGTTGCAGAATTAGAAACCACTTTTAAAACCTGCTCCTGGAAAAGTGCTGCATTAGCGAAGAATAAAGGCGCATCCCATCTGAAGAGCACTAATCCCGGTATCAGGCGGGCGTTAGGATATCGTTGGATATCATGATAACCGCGTATTCCATCCACCCGACCCAACACGGCATAATGAGGGCGCCAGCCATCCCACAGAAATTCGATTACTGCAATTACAATTGCCAACCCGATACCAGGGATAGCACCAAAGATGGCCACACCTAAAAAGCATACGATCGATAACCAGAATTCCCATTGTTGAATGCGAAAAATTCTTCGCAGGTCACCAATTTCAAAAAGCCCGATCGCCGAAGAGATCACGACCGCTGCTAAAGCACTATTGGGTAAATTTTTTAATAACCCGGCTCCAAATAACAAAAGCAATGCAACCGAAACAGCGCCTACAACTCCTGTGAGTTGCGTCTTCGAGCCTGAGGCCTCTGCAACCGGTGTGCGTGAAGAACTGCTGCTGATCGGAAATCCCTGGAAAAAACCGGTCGCGAGATTTGCCGCGCCTAAACCGATCATTTCCTGGTTTGGATCAACATGCGTTTTTGTTTTAGCAGCATAAATGCGCGACAAAACACTTGTATCTGCAAAAGCCACCAGGGCAACTGTGCATCCGCCAATGATCACATCCTGCATGTCTGATAAATGAACCGAGGGAAAAATGAATGAAGGCAAACCTTGCGGAAGTGATCCCAAAATTTTCACGCCCCAATTTTCGTGCAGGTGCAAGAGACCTGTTGCCAAAGTTGCGCCAGTGACTGCCAATAAAATTCCAGGGATGCGTTTGTAGGGTTTAAGAAGCATGATGATCGCCAGGGTGGCGGCGCCAATTATTAAAGAAGCCAAATTTGTTTTTCCATCCAGAACTGATTGAGTGATGGAATAAAGATTTCGCATGGGGCCGCTGCTTTCAATGGAGATACCCAGCATCTTCGGGATTTGACTGATCAGCACTGTAAGTGCAATACCATTCATATAGCCATACCGAATGGGTTTGGAAAGCAATTCGGTAATGAACCCCAAACGCAACACACCGGCGAGGATACATACAATACCCGATACGATTGCCATCATCCCGGCCAATGCAACTGCACGGGCGGGATCGCCAAGCGACAAAGGCATCAATATAGCAAGGATGATCGGCGCCAATGAAGAATCAGGGCCCAATACCATGATGCGGCTTGGACCAAATATCGCATATGCTAAAAGCGGTACGACGGTGGCGTAAAGACCATAGATGCCAGGTACACCAGAAGCTTCGGCATATGCAATACCAACAGGTACTAACATGGTGGTGAGTACCAGGCCAGCGGTCAGATCGCTGGTTAACCAGGATAATTTATAATCTTTAAGAGTTTGTAATCCGGGCAGCCATCGTTGCCATCCGCCAACTGAGGATGTAATAGTAGGCGGCGTTTCAATTTTCATGACGCCAATTTAGTTGATGCAATCTGAATTAGCGTAAACAGAAGAAAGTTGTGGCAAATGGGTTGACATTATGTGTTGTGCCAATTAAGAATTAAAGAGCACACCAGCGCGGTGAAAGTTCATCATACTTTATGAAACATTGTGCTTGGGAGTCTTTGCGAAACACTTTGCGAGCTTTGCATTACTAAAAACTTGAGAAAGTATCGCAAAGGACTCAAAGATTTCCCTAAGTCCGCAAAGGAGCCTAAGTTCGAGGTTGCCCCGTCGCCGCGAGACGTTCAAAGATGACACAGTGCGGTGAAAGTTCATCACACTTTGTGAAACATTGTGCCTTGGGGGTCTTTGGGAAACACTTTGCGAGTTTTGCGTTATTAAAAACTTGAGAAAGTATTGCAAAGGACTCAAATATTTCGCTAAGTCCGCCAAGGAGCCTAAGTTCGAGGTTGCCGCGTCGCCACGAGACGTTTAAAGATGACACAGTGCGATGAAAGTTCATCACACTGTGTGGAACATTGTGCCTTGGGGTCTTTTTGGTTTCTCGTCCTTTGAACCGCTGAGGCTCGAAGACAGGAAGAGACACCAAGGCTTAACATCGCATTGCAAATACTTCTTTCGTAAGGCGATCACGTCCCCAAATCCCAAATCCTGAATCGCAAATCCCAAATCCTACATCCCTTCTTGTCTCGTCGCTACCGACAATTTTTTAATACGGGCGAAGTTCACTAAGAAGCACGACGAACACCAAGAAAAAAATGAGCCGCCGTTGGTCGACACCAACAAGTTCACGGCCGTTGTTGGGACTTGTAAGCAGGCGGTGCGTTGTTTGGCCTTGTCGTATTGCCAGGGTTGTAATAATACACCGGATAATTATCTCTTTCAATACTAATGTGCCCGGAAATAGAAAACGTTCTTGCATCATTTATATACATGAGTCCGAGTGCGGCACTTGAGTAGACACCCGTGTTGGAGTTTCTGAAAACGTTATTATTAGTATTTACTTTACTGAGATCAGTATTGAGAAAAGTACCGCTAAAGTTTACATATGTCGGTGCAACAGACACACCTGCAAAGGCGTAAAGATTGTTG
>DASQJI010000437.1:0-5102 GCA_035631175.1 Parafilimonas sp. | reverse complement strand
GCAGCGCGTGCCGCAGACAGAAACGCAGGGGCGGGTTCATACATCTGCAGCAACCGTCGCCGTAATGCCCGAAGCCGAAGAGGTAGATTTTGAATTAAACCCCGCCGATGTGAAAATGGAAACGGCACGCAGCGGCGGCGCGGGAGGCCAGAACGTAAATAAAGTAGAAACGAAGGTGATGTTGACACACATTCCCACAGGCACTGTTGTCGTTTGTCAAACGGAACGGAGTCAGTTGGGCAACCGGGAAAAAGCAATGACGATGTTGCGGACAAGATTATACGAGGAGCAGGTGCGTAAACAGGAAGAAGAGATCGCGAGGCATCGCAAAACGCTCGTCAGTACTGGAGACCGCAGTGCAAAAATTCGCACGTATAACTGGCCTCAGGGCCGCGTTACTGATCACCGCATCGGGTTGACTGTTTATAACCTGGATGCGGTGATGAACGGAGATCTTGACCAGTTCATCGAAGCTTTGCAGGTCGCGGAGAATGCGGAGAAAATGGCTAAACAGAATTGAGCTCGCAAAGGGTTCCCACAAAGACGCAAAGGCCACAAAGTTTTTGATGATTCAATCCCTTCCCCACGAAATACGAGAGGCTTGTCTGTGAATCGCGCTCACAATGAGATCCGGTAAAGTTGCGAAGGACCCAAAGTTTTTCATGGGTCAACCCCTTCCCACGAATACGAGAGGCTTGTCTGTTGCCTACTGAATCCGGCTCACAACGAATTCCCACAAACACGCAAAGGGCACAAAGTTTTTGATGATTCAATCCGAAATACGAGAGGCTTGTCTGTTGAGTTCCACAAAGTCGGGAAGGACAGAAAGTTTTTTTTGCTTAATTGACAATTGACCATTCACAATTCACAACCATCACCATTCATCATTCGCCTTTCACATCCGGTTAGCGAAGTATGCAAGGCTTGCCTCTTTGTCTTTATCGATTTGCTGTTTCAATTCATCGAGTGTGTTGAATTTTGCTTCAGGCCTTAAGTATTTATGGGCATAGATCTTTAAAGTACTTCCATAAATATCTTGCCCGAAATTAAAAATGTTCATTTCGATCGTTCGGTTTTTTCCATCAACCGTTGGACGAACCCCAATGCTCATCATGCCTTTGAAACGTGAATGCTCAGTTGCCAGTAATGATGCGCCCTGCGTGCCTGGCGATTCCCCATCAACCAGCTCCGCTTCGGCCACATAGATGCCATTCGCCGGAACCAGCTTCAGGTCATCCCTAACAACAATGTTCGCTGTCGGGTAACCCAACGTGCGGCCGAGTTTATTTCCATCAACCACCATCCCCTCAAAAAAATATGGATAGCCCAGGTATTTATTGGCTGTTTCGAGGTCTGTGTGCAGCAACGCTTCCCGTATGCGTGTTGAGCTGATCGTAACCTGGTTGATCACCTGTTCCGGAATTTCTTTTACGATAAAGCCAAGGTTTGTTCCATAATTCTCCAAGAGGTGATAATCGCCGCTGCGGTTTTTTCCAAAGCGGTGGTCATAACCGATTATTAAAGTGTGCGGATGAAATTTGTCGTACAAAAAATTTTTTACGTATTCTTCCGGCCTTTGATTCGAAAACGTTTCATCAAAAGGCACTACAACAAGATGATCGATGTTGAGTCGGGAAAGCAGGCTGATCTTCTCATCAAGTGTAGTTAACAGGTGAACCGGTTTACCTGCGGCAACTACAGTGCGCGGATGCGGATGAAAAGTGATGATCACCGTTTCCCCGTTAATTGCTGCTGCCTCTTCTTTTAATTGTTTTATTATTTGCTGATGCCCCACATGCACGCCATCGAAGGTGCCGATGGTGACAACCGCATTTTTAAACGCAGGAAGATTTTCGGTGGAACGGTGCAGCCGCATAGAGCAAATATAAGCCCGCATCCTCTAAAGGGCAGAATGTAAACTTGTTGTCTGTACTTCTCATCAACACTTATTTTTGCCTTACATGAAATGTATAAAAGACCTCTTTAAATACTTTCCCGATACCGAAAAGGGAGGCTTATACTCGCAGCGCGGAGTGTCTGCGCAGAAGGAAGATGTGCATGCTGCAATAAAAGACCTGGATAAAGGTTTGTATGAATTTGCATTTTGCAAATTGTATCCTGATGTGATTGGAAACGATGACGCGTTTGTAAACATTATGCATGCCGACGGCGCCGGAACGAAAAGTATCCTGGCTTATTTATACTGGAAAGAAACGGGGGATATCTCTGTGTGGAAAGGCATTGCGCAAGATGCGGTCGTAATGAACCTGGATGATTTGCTTTGCGTCGGTATTTATGACAACATTCTTTTTTCTTCAACGATCGACCGGAATAAATCGCTGGTTCCGGGTGAAGTACTTCAGCAAATAATCAATGGTACACAGGATTTTTTTAATGAACTGAAAAATTTCGGCATACACATTCAATATCTGGGCGGAGAAACGGCAGATGTTGGCGATGTGGTAAGAACGATCGCCGTCAATGGAACAATGATGGCGAGGTGGAAAAGATCACGCATTATTACCAATGAAAAAATTAATGCCGGCAATGTTATCGTTGGTTTTGCCAGCTATGGACAAGCTTCTTACGAGCATGAATATAACAGTGGCATTGGAAGCAATGGTTTGACTAGTGCGAGGCATGACGTTTTGAGCAAGCGTTATGCGACAAAATATCCTGAAACGTTCGAGCCGACCTTAAATGAGAATGTTGTTTATATCGGTAAACATGAATTGACCGACGACGCCGACGTTTCAAAATCCGAAATTCATGGTCCGGAATCAACAACCGCGATCGGTAAATTACTGCTCAGTCCCACACGCACTTACGCGCCACTGATGAAAGTTCTGCTTGAAAATTATTTTGAAAATATTTTTGGAGTGATCCATTGCAGCGGAGGTGGCCAAACAAAATGCATGAAATATTTGCCGCGGCCACTAAGAATAATAAAGAATAATTTGTTGGAGGTACCTGAAATATTTAAGATCATTCAGCAAGGTTCGGGTTCTGTCGAACGCGAAATGTACCAGGTATTCAACATGGGACACCGATTGGAGATATTCACCGATGAAAAAACGGCTTCAGCAATGATCGATGAAGCCGCGAAATTTAATATTGATGCACAGATCATAGGTCATGTTGAGCATTCCGATAAAAAAGAATTGCAACTGCATGTTGATGGAAAGATCATTGCATTTTGATTTGCCGGCATCAATTTTTCTTCAACGTAATTTCAACTACTCCACCCTTTCCTTTCTCTCCATATTTATCGGCTGCTTCCTTTCCTTTTAAAACATTTATTTGTTCGACAGAGGACGGATCGATCTTATCAACATCTTTTTTCGTAACTATTTTTCCATCGAGAACGTATAATGGCAATGCCATCGCTGAATCCGAACTATGTTGCACCGGCGTCGTATCGCTGGCATGAATGATATCTTTTTGTGAAATTGAATTCTTGTTATTTGCATACAATGCAACTCCGTTCAGGATCGCTCTCGCGATCGATGCTATGTTAGAATTGTCCTTCAGGAGGTTTGCATCCTCCTTATTTGTCAGGTACCCGCATTCAACGAGAGCAGCCGGTAGGATGCTGTTATCCAGTATCCATACGCCTTTCGTTCTCTGCTGCAGTGAAGGTTCGATTGTAAAGTCGGTTTGTAAGCTTTGTATAATTGCCGAACCGAACAGTCTACTGGAAAACGCCTTCGCGCTGTTGCGGGAAACCACCACTTCGAAGCCCGATCGTTCTTCCTGCGATTCCAGTGCTGCATTCACATGAATTGAAACAAATGCATCTGCATGCTGCGCATTCGCAAAGGTTGATTTGTCCGCCGGTGACATAAACGCATCCTTGTCCCGCGTTAAAACCACATCGACCCCATAATCAGATGAAAGAGATTTTATTTCTTCTGCAATCTTTAATGTAACATCTTTTTCAGAAAGGTCATTTCCAACAGCGCCCAGATCCTTTCCTCCATGCCCGGCATCAACAACCAGAACAAAATGTTTGTTTGAAACATTTTGTGTGGATGAATCAGCAGATTGTTTTCTAACGGTGAATGCAAAAAGGCAAATGATTAGGCCGATCAGGGGCAGGAACATAATGCGACGCAGATAGCTAAATGAGGTTTTTCTCGAGGTAGTAAGCATGATTAATCGTCTTTTAATTGGTGAACAAGAAAATGAATGCGCAGGGGAGAAATCAAATTTGTGGCATGCCGTTGTTAGCAACATCCTGCTAAAAGAATGCGTGTCGTTGTTTGCAACGGCCTTTTCATCTGCTATAAATTCGTGCACTAGGTTAAGCTCTTTTCTAAGCCACCAGAAAAAGGGATTCAGCCAGTAAAAACATAATAATATTTCAAGGCCCAGCTTGTCCCACGAATGTTTTTGTTTTACATGTATGAGCTCGTGATTGAAAATTTGCTGCCCGGTTTCTTCATTCAAACTTATATCCTCACGCCAGAAAATATTTCTGAAAAACGAAAAAGGCGCCTGCTGCAGATCAGTGATCACGAGATCAAACGCATGCATGCGTGTGACCGGAAATTTGTTTTTCAGCCTTAAGAGCCTCATAAGCTGGAACACCAGCATTAGCAATAGGAAGGAGCCGACCGATAGGAACATATACACCGCGATGCGCTGCCAGTTGAAAGAACCGTTTCCTGCCGCACCGACTTCTTCACCCCCAGTTCCCTCTATTATTTTAAATAACTGGATTGCCTGCGCAGACTTACTGCTGAGCGGAAACCATTCGAAGTGCAGCAAGGGCAATATTGTGCTGACCAATACGGCGCTCAATATATAAAACCTGTTGTACTGATGAAATCTTTTGTTGCGTAGCGCGATCACATAGTATGACAACAATACGGCAGCGCAAACGATCACTTTGAAATTGTACACGAGAACATTCTGCAGCATGCTATTTCTTTTTAAGTTGTTGAATTAATAATTCAAGATCCTGGACACTTAATTTTTTTTCGTCCACCAAAAATGAAACTGCTTTACTGTAAGAACCTCCGAAGTACCCTTTGATCAGGGTATTCATTGTACTTTTTGAATATTCCTGTTTTGTCACCAGCGGCGAATAGCGGTTCATG
>DASQJI010000436.1:0-2012 GCA_035631175.1 Parafilimonas sp. | reverse complement strand
TCAGCTTGATGCATTATCATACCTTGCGATAAGGCTGGATGCATACGGGTTCGGAGTTGGGCTAATATTCTTTGGATTTGCCTGCCTTATTATTGGACATTTGATCGTACAATCCGGCTATCTGCCAAAATTCATTGGCGTGATGATGCAAATCGCCGGCGCATGCTATTTGGCAAACAGTTTTGCATTAATTCTTGCGCCGACGGTTGCCAATAAATTATTTCCGGCGATCCTGCTGCCGGCGTTTATTGCAGAGCTGTCATTTTGTTTATGGCTTTTGATAAAAGGGGTGGACGTTGCTAAATGGCACGAGAAAGCGCAAGCGGTTACTCGCCGATGACGCCCCAAAAAAATCTAAAACTAACTATCATGCTTACGAAAGCTTTCCCACTCAACAAAGCAGCAAAAGTCGCTGGACTGTCTTGTTTGCTGTCGACTGCAATTGTCGCATACACAAATTTTGGGATCGTTTCAAAATTGATGGTTGCCGGCAACCCTGCGCAGACTGCTCAAAATATTTTAAGTCATGAGTCGCTCTTCCGTCTTAGCATCGTTGGCCATATGTTTTATTGTGCGGGCATTCTGATTTTCGTGTCAGCGCTTTATTTAATTCTAAAACGGGTGAATGAAGGCCTCGCCCTCGTTGCAGCGCTCTTCAGACTCGTCTTCGCTTTAACCTGGATCTTCATTGTGCTGAATTTTTTTACAGCACTGCGCCTTATCAGCAACGATTATCTAAAGGTGATTGAAACCGAACGGCTCCAGGCCCTCGCTAAATTATTTTTATCGGGTTACGATGCATATTATGTTGGATTGTTGTTTTGGTCGTTAGCATCAACGTTGTGTGGTTGGTTATGGTTTCGATCAAAATTTGTTCCGGCCGCGCTCGGATTATTTGGCTTCGTCTCGTCGGCGTGGTGTGTATTCTGCACGGTGGTGTTCCTCGTGTATCCTGATTTCGACAAGATCGTCAACCTGTGGTTGTTTGATTCACCGATGGCAGTTTTTGAAATAGTGCTGAGCTTTTGGTTGTTGTTCAAAGGAATTCGCGCAGCCGAAACGCAATAATAAGTATTGATGTTAATGGCTCTGTGCTGAAGCCATCGGACCTGGAGCTTTCCGGAACTCAACAATTTGAAATTGACGTGTCAGGATCAAAGCGAGGCGCATTTCCTCCGCCTGCTGTTAACAAATGGAAATAAGGTTTTGCGATTTGAAAAGTTATAGCTGCACGTTTTTTTCGTACCAACGTAACCTCCGGTTTTTGCCGGGAGGCTTCTTATTAAAAGTTTTGAGTAACAAGGCGTTGATCGCCGTTTCCTTTCGCACAAATACCATTCAATTTCTGTTATAGGAAACTTGTTAGCTTTGTCCCGGATTTTTTAATGTAAATTAATTCTATACTGGTTGCATACCAAATACTATCCGCCGATCTTAACCCTCGTTTGCCTTGCTTTTGCATTAACGATGTTCGGTCAGCCAGGCGTACCGGTCAATGATTCGGTAAATGCTGTCTTTTCAAAATTTATTAAAACTAGTAATGAAAAGAGTATCGTGCTTCTCACGAATAGAAATCTTTATGCAGCGGGTGAAAAAATTTGGTTCAAAGCGTATGTAGTAAACAGCATTGACGGAACCCTTGACGTGGCGACAAAAAATTTATTCGCAGATATTGTTGATGAAAAAGACAGCGTAATAGAACAAGTTGTTTTGGATAACGCAGATTTTCGAACGGACGGAGCCTTCCAAATTCCCGAATTACTTCCGACAGGTTTTTATTGGATACGATGTTATTCGGCCGAACAATTAAGCAACAACAAGAACAGCATTTTCATTCGGCCTGTTTTGATCATGAACATGCGCCTCCATGACGAAAGCTTGTACTTAAGAAAATTCCAGGCCAGCATCGCAAGGAACGATAAGCTGCGGCCGATGGTTCAATTTTTTCCGGAACGGTTAACTGGAATTGCCGGAGTTATTTCTACCGGCGTCATTCAAATACAGAACGCTAA
>DASQJI010000435.1:0-1638 GCA_035631175.1 Parafilimonas sp. | reverse complement strand
TTTAACAAGCCAGCTTTTTAAGAATGAACGTCCGTGGCAGAATGAACAACTTGCATCAGAAAGGCTGAAAAGGTTAAAACCGGAGATCATCCATATCGACTACTTTGCTCAGAATGGAAATCCCGAGATAAACAAAAATGTAGATCCCATCGGGCGGAGTGAGTACCAGGGCGTGTCTGTTAACAGCACCCTGTATCACAATGTAAGGCCATTTATTGCCGAGTTGATGAAAGGCAATGAAGAGCAAAAAAAATACGCGCGAAAACTTAAACGGCATTACTTGCTTGAGTTAACGCATGATGGGGGGCGAAGGCCCCAAAAGGAAACACCGTGGATGAATTTTAAGATCTGGCTGAAAGGAATGAAGCCACGACTCGGCTATGCAATTTTTGGAAAACTCAACTGACGTTAATAAAACTTATGTCCTGACGGATGCTAATTCTACACGATGTTCATACAATAGAGAACGGATTAAAAGACGTAGCGATTGAAGATGGAACGATCAGAGCTATTGGCTCTTCGGCAAAAAGTAAGGCTAACAATGAAACGCATATCTATTTTGATGATGCCCTCATATTTCCCGGCTTGATCAATTCGCATGATCATCTTGACTTTAATTTATTCCCGCGGCTCGGTAACGGCATTTACAAAAATTATTTAGAATGGGGCGACGACATTCACAGCCAAAATAAAACTGTGATCAATCACGTGTTGCAGGTTCCAAAGAAAATCCGGACGCAATGGGGCATATATAAAAACCTGCTCAATGGAATTACCACAGTTTTCAATCACGGCGGGCCATTGGAAATTCAGTATTCACCTATTGACGTCTTCCAGGATAAAGGTTCATTGCATTCTGTGCGACTGGAGAAAAGCTGGAAATGGAAACTTAATGATCCGTTTCGCATAAAAAGCCGTGTCGTTATTCATGCAGGAGAGGGGACTGATGAAGAAAGTCACGAAGAAATAAATGCCTTAATAAAATGGAACAAACTTCATAAGAAGTTGATCGCGATTCACGGCGTGGCCATGGACGTACGGCAGGCGGCAGCGTTCCAGGCACTGGTCTGGTGCCCGGACTCCAACCTGTTTCTGCTGGGAAAAACAGCGGCTGTTAATGAACTGAAGCATGTAATACCAATCGTTTTTGGCACTGATTCTACTGTCTCTGCTGACTGGAGTATCTGGAACCAGTTGCGCATTGCAAAAGAAACTGGCTTGTTAACGAATGCGGAACTTGTTGCGTCGGTGACAAGCTCACCGGCGAAACTTCGCGGTTTACATGCAGGAGTATTAGCAAAAGGGGCGATCGCGGATCTTGTGGTCGCTGAAAAAAAATTCGACAATGCAACAGATGCTTTTTTCGCGGTAAATCCGGAATCGATCTTGATAGTGGTAAAAAGCGGAAACATTGTTTTGTTTGACGAGAGCTTGCAGGCGCAACTTGGGCGTCAAAGAACAAACACATCAGACTTTTGCAGAATAGCGGTTAATGATCGGTTTAAATATGTAAAAGCTGATGTGTCGGGCTTGCTGAAAAAGATCCGCCATTTTGCAAAAGACATTTCATTGCCAATTGAATCAGCAGAGGTAAGCAGATGAACATTCATGCAAAACCATGGACTGGAAAAAAGTTAC
>DASQJI010000434.1:0-14726 GCA_035631175.1 Parafilimonas sp. | reverse complement strand
TGCCGACAATGGCCCGGGCATTGAAGATGATGTGCTCGACAAGATCTTTATCCCGTTCTTCAGCACAAAGAAAAATGGAAGCGGCATCGGGCTAAGCCTGTGTAAACAGATCATGATGCTGCATAAAGGCAATATCCAGGTCCAAAGTGTGAAAAACGAGGGCACCGCGTTTATCTTGCAGTTTTAGGGCCGTCCCCAAGAGGAGACAAGAGTGGCTCTCACGGATATACACACATTTTCACGGATTGTTATTGTTTAGAATTTGTGTGCGCATCTGCGGTACCTGTGAGAAAAAAACCGTTGAACATTGAGTTATTGAATATTGCTTATTGAGTGTTCATCGCGGTCAAAATATTCAATACTCAATACGCAATTTTCAATAATCATTGAAGAACACACCGAGTGTCATGGCTCTCACAGATGACACAGATTTTTTACTGATTGTTATTGCTTAAAATTTTCTGTGCGTATCGGTGGCATCTGTGAGAAAACAAACTTGAACATGACCGATAGAATATTGGTTATTGAGTAGTCCAGACAGTCAAAATATTCAAATGTTCAATTCTCAATTCTCAATTTTCAATGTTAATTTAAGAACACGACGGAGTGTGATGCCTCTCACAGATAACACGGATTTTGACAGATACTAATATTATTAAAAAGTTCTGTGGCATCTGTGAGAAAAAAAACTACTGCTTATTATCGGGCTTTCCCTGCTCTTGCCCGGGCGGTGGAGGCATATCATGATGTTCTTCCTGCGGCATTTCGAACTTATCAGGATGCGGATCGCCGCGATGACACGTTGCGCATTTCACTACACTAATCGTGTCGGGCTTTGCTGAATTTATGAAGTTGAAATAGTTTGCGTTGATGTCGGTCGTCATTTTCATCATATGACGGGCAATATTTTTTTCGACCTTATCATCTGCGGCAAAATCGAATTGCTTTTTTTCCTCGTTACGCACATGACAAAAATCACAATGCACACCGAGAGCAACTTTGAAACCATCCATGATCTTGTCGAGACTGTCCTTACTAATGTCTTTAGGTAAGACCTGCAGGTTCTTGAAACCGTCATGATATTTTACGGGCGATGGTTTGCTTGCAGCAATACTTAAGATCACACATGCGGCTAAAGAAAGGGTTACTGTCAATTTTTTCCTGTTTCTAAATGTCATACGTGTTATTTGCACGGAAAAATAGAAATTTTTTTAATCCACCGGGTAAACGATCCCAGCTTTTTGCCTGATCGCGTCAAGCATTTCCATCAACAGTAACGTATCTGCGTGAGACATGATGGGACTTTCTGTTAAACCTTTCTCCAGGCATTCACAAACATGCCGCGCTTCATATTGATACCCGTATCCTTCTTCTTTATCCAATGCGATGATTTCTTTAGTGTCCGGCCTGCTGGGATAATATTCGATAATTGTGAATGGCGTATAATACCGGGTTGTGAGCCGAACCCTTCCCCGCGTGCCGCAAATCTCTGCTTCGGTAGCTGTATCGGAGAGAAATGTTGAAAGCATTTGCGCAACCGCTCCGTTGTTATAAGAAAATGTAACAGCACATTGTGCATCGACACCCGTTGATGCTGCGGTCATGCTGGCTTCTATCGCATCAGGCCTGCCCAAAAAAAATAGTGCGGTGAATACATTATAAATTCCGATGTCAAGCAGAGTACCTCCGCCCAAAGCCGGATCATAAATTCTTTGCGACACCGGTTCCGGGGGACGAAAGCCAAAATTTAGTTGCATGCTTTTTATTTCACCGAGCATTCCTTCTGATATCATTTGCTTCACCTTGTTGTAAGGCGCAAGAAATTTTGTCCACATTGCCTCCATTAAAAAGACTTTTTTGCTTCGGGCTGCATCGATCATTTCCTTCGCCTGCCTGGCGTTTATCGCGAATGCTTTTTCGCAGAGTACCGGTTTATTGTGTTCAATGCAAAGCAAGGCATGCTCATGATGATGGCTGTGTGGAGTTGCCACATAAATCACATCCACTTCAGGATTTGAAGCCAGCGCCTCATAACTGTAATGTTTGTATTTGACCGGGAATAAAGCTTCGAACTCATCTGCCGATTGCGCACTGCGTGCGCCACAAGCAACCAGCTCTGAGTTTTCCACGAGCTTAAGATCTGATGCAAATTTGCGCGCAATGCGGCCGCATCCTAAAATTCCCCATCGTGCCATGACAAAAGTTTTCGGAAAAATAAGGAAAATGAATGATGAGTAATGAGTTAGGATTGCAGATTGCAGATTTCAGATTGCAGATTTTAGATCGCAGATTGATGAACTTACGTTCAGGATTTAGCTTTCAGGAGAGGAACTTCCCTGAGCATTGAAAATTGATTATTAATTATTGAAAATTTCGAAACGACACTCAGCACTCGTTATTCATTACTGATCTGCTATAGGATTACATTTGCGATCGGATTGAAATATTCAACAATCACTACGCAATATGTCAATATTCAAGTAATTCCGAAGCAATGAACATTGAAAATTGATTGTTGATTATTGAAAATTTCGAAATACACTCATCACTCATTATTCATTACTGATCTTCCTACACCAACGCATCAAATAATATTTCCGCCGGATGCAACGCCGTGCGGCCCGTGCCATCCTTCACCTGGTGCCGGCAACTGGTGCCCGGGGCAGCAATAATAACGTCTTCAGCCTGGTTCCTGACCGCGGGAAATAGCACCAACTCTCCTATCTGCATCGACAGATCATAGTGCTCCTTCTCATAACCAAAAGATCCCGCCATACCGCAACAACCAGAGGGAATAACATCAACGGCATAATTTTCCGGCAAAGACAACATTTTTACTGAAGGAGCAACTGATGACAATGCTTTCTGCTGACAATGGCCATGCAGTTTAATATGTTTCTTTTCTTTTGTAAACTGCTCCTTGGTGATGTTGCCTTTGTCAATTTCACGCCCTATGAATTCGTCAAGCATAAACACATTTGCGGCTAAAGATTTCGCCGTTTCAAATTGTGCGTCGTCAGCAAGATCGATATATTCATCCCGAAAAGTCAGTATGGCCGAAGGCTCGATCCCGATCAATGGAGCTTCTGAATTTACCAGCGCTGCAAGCGAGGCAATGTTTTTGTTTGCGATCTTTTTTGCTTCACGCAACAATCCTTTGGAAAGCCATGTTCTCCCGCTTTCTTCATGCTCGGGAATGATCACTTCATATCCCAATCTTTCCAATAATAAAATTGCTTTAATGCCTATTTCAGTGTCATTATAATTTGAGAACTCATCACAAAACAGATAAAGTGTTTGAGGTTTGACGTTTGAGGTTTGATGTTTGATGTTTGATGTTCGGCTGTTTTGACGGAGATGCTGCTGATGCCACTTCTTCAGTGTTGTCTTATATATTTTCGGCATTGATCGTTTCGTTGCAAAGCCGGAAAACTTTTTTATTGCATCGCCAACGACTGGCGCAGTCATCATGAAATTATAAATACCCGGAAAAGCGGCTCCAAGTTTCGCCGACCTGGTGAAATTCGCGATGAGCTTCGACCGAAAAGGAACACCGTTTGCATCGTAGTATTGCTGCAAAAATTCTGCTTTCAGTTTCGCCATGTCTACGTTGGAAGGACATTCCGATTTGCAACCTTTACAGCTAAGGCACAGGTCCATCACATCGAGGACCTCCTCATGATCAAACCGGTTCATTTTTGTTGAATTGGTCAAGAACTCACGTAGAATGTTAGCCCTCGCTCTCGTAGTGTCTTTTTCGTTTCGTGTTGCCATAAATGAAGGGCACATGGTGCCACCCGATAATTCCGTTTTGCGGCAGTCGCCGGAACCATTACATTGTTCCGCATGCTGGAGGATGTCCTGCTTGTAAAAGCGAAACACAGTTTTGAACGGAGGCGTTTGCTGACCGGGCTTGTATCGCAACATAGAATTCATCGACGGCGTATCTACGATCTTGTTAGGATTGAAAATATTTTCCGGGTCCCAACTACTCTTTATTTCTCTTAAGAGCTGATAATTTTTTTCCCCCACCATCTGCCTGATAAATTCTCCGCGCAACCTGCCATCACCGTGCTCGCCGCTCAGAGAGCCGTTATATTTTTTTACAAGCACAGCGATCTCTTCGGCGATCGTTCTGAACAAACGGTTGCCTTCTTCGGTTTTTAAGTTGATGATGGGACGCAGATGTAATTCCCCTGAGCCGGCGTGCGCATAGTGCACAGAATATAAATTGTGCGTCTTAAGTATCTCATTGAAGTCACGGATGTATGATGGCAGATCAAGCACGTCAACTGCCGTGTCTTCAATTACTGGAACCGCTTTATCATCGCCCGGCAAATTGCCCAATAATCCGAGGCCTGCTTTTCGCAGTGTCCAGATCTTCTTCGTGTCATCGCCAAACAATAAAGGGAAATAATACCCAAGGCCAGCGGCGCGCATTTCCGCTTCAATGTGGCGCGCAGTGTCAGCAATTTCAGCACGGTCGCTGCCTGTAAGTTCGATCACAAGGATTGCCGAAGGATCGCCCTGTACAAAAAAACGGTTTTTGCGTTGTTCGATATTATCTTTCGTACACTCGAGAATGTAGTGGTCGATCAGTTCACTTGCACGAGGAGAATATTTCAAACCGATGATATTCGCACGCAGCGCATCATCAATGCTATTAAAATGAATACACAATAAACCGGTTTCTTCGGTTGGCAATGGCACGACATTGAGTTTGATCTCCGTAATGAATGCCAGCGTGCCTTCCGAACCTGCGATGAGTTTACAAAAATTAAAATCAGGCCCGGCTGCTGTAAAAGGAGCAGTCTCCAACAAGGCGTCAATAGCATAGCCGGTATTTCGTCGCTCGACAGTCTTCTTTGGAAATTGTTTTTTGATCTCAACCTGGTTATCATAATTGCTTAATAACCGGCGAACAGTATTGTAAATTCTTGCCTCGAGTGTTTCGCCTTCGCACTTAGCATGAAAATCATCGGGACTCAAACTGCTGAACTCTGTTTCTGTTCCGTCGCTTAAGATCGCTTTCACCGCAAGCAAGTGTTCTCGGGTGCTGCGATATACAATTGAATTTGATCCGCACGAGTTATTGCCCACCATACCACCCATCATTGCGCGGTTAGCAGTTGAAGTCTCTGGCCCAAAAAATAAACCGTGCGGTTTTAAGAACATATTCAGCTCGTCGCGAATAACACCCGGCTGCACCCGCACCCAGCGTTCATCTTTATTCAGCTCGAGGATATTGGTAAAATATTTGGAAACGTCAACGATGATGCCGTTGCCAACCACCTGGCCGGCAAGCGACGTCCCTGCCGTTCGTGGTATTAGTGAAGATCTTTCAGAATGCGCAAACTCGATGAGGCGTTTAATGTCAGCTATTGATTTTGGCAGAGCTACGGCCACCGGCATTTCGCGATAAGCGGATGCGTCAGTCGCATACAAAATGCGCATCGTGTCGTCGTCGTGTAGTTCACCCTCAAGTTCTTTCGCCAACTGCTGTAATTTCAGTTGAAGTGCAGAGTTTTCATTGCTCATAACCGGCCGCAAAAATAGAATGTTTATCGTACTGGTTAACGAGGTGCGGGCTTTTACTTCGAATTAGACAATTTCAGAATTGTAACTAATTTAGAAAGGATGAGTATGGAGAAACAATCGGAGTACGAAAATTCCAAGGCTTGAAGGCAATGTATTTGGAATAATGTTACGAAGTGCGTCCATCGGTTATATTCTAAGGAAAGGAAGTTGAAAAACTTTTAATAAAACAAAACGGTATACTGCTATTTGAAAGGCACATGATTCACACATGGACAACCTTCAATGCCAATAGAACAATACGGACGTGCCGTTAAAATGCGCCTCCCGAATAAAATCACAAATGCTTTACCGGCGCGTATTCGTGTTGTGAAAATAAGAGGCGGCCTGCTATGCGGAGTGCTGCTTTTATATGGCAGTCTTCTCCCTGATCAATAACTTATTGAACGAGGGAAACATTAAAAGCTTCTAAACCTTTTTGTCCTTGCCTGGTTTCAAATTCAACTTTCGCTCCTTCGACAAGGTTGACACCGTTTAAATTGGAAAAATGTATAAAGTAATCTTTTCCGTTATTGCCCGTAATAAAACCAAAGCCTTTTGATGTATTAAAAAATTTGACGGTTCCTTTCTCTTTCATGATAATTTTATTTTAAAGGTATTCTTATTTAATGAGTGTAAAGAATTTCCTCGTGTTAATCTTCTCTGCCCGCACAATATTCGCTCCTTTTCCGGTTAAAAGAAGTTCCTGTGAGAAGAGTTGGTAGCATTACTATTTTCAAAATTGCAGGGAATAAAATGCTGCCACTGCATAGAACTGTGCAAAGGCATCAAATTCCAGGTGGTGCAAAAAAAATCAGCACAGCTTTAAGCCGTGCTGAGTTAACATAGGAAATATACCGTGTGATATAAATTACCTTCGTTTATTTACTTGTTTACCGGGGTTGATTTATTCTTTTTCACATCTTTTTCCACGGTCCTCTTATCAGATACTTTCGGCGGCACAGGTTTCTTACCGTTGTCGTCGGTTTCTTTTACCCGCGGTTTGTATATCTGCACCTTGTCATTCTGTTCATTTTGGCCGGGTTTATCGTTATCCTCCACAGCGGCTTCACGTATTTCTTTACCTGTTGCTTTTTGCACGTCTTCCCTTCGGGGGCCCGCATTATAAGTAATGTGGGTACTGTTGTCAACATGCTTATTGTTTATAACTGTAGAAGTCTTAATGATCGTAACATTCTTTGTTTTATCAATATAATACTTGTTTACGTCAGGCCGGTCAAAATCCTTATAACTTACAAAAATGAATCTGTCGCTTCGGTTGTTATAATCTCTATGATGCGCATTCCATAGAGGTTCCATCGGCGACCATCCATAATAACCATTAGAACTCCTCCAGTTTACCCATGCTGGTCCCCAATGCGTATCAGGTATCCAGATCCATCCATATCTTGAATCGCGATCCCAACGGCCATAATGGAAAGGCGCCCATCCCCATGAATAATCAGAGATCCACATCCAGCCAGCGTTGGTTAACCGCCAATGGCCCCGCGTGGAATAAGGGCTAAACCCAGCTTCCACCATTGGTACCCAAACGTATCCATTATATCCCGAGTAATGCATCCAATGACCATAGGGACTTAACTGATCGTAAAAAACCTGTAAACTAACACTAACGCCCACCTGCTGTGCAGATGATTTTGGCGGTGTCAGGCAAATAGATGCCCCTGCAATGAGAAGCATGCTAAAAATTTTCAGAAAATGTTTCATAATTAATTTTATTTGAAAGAAAATGTTTGTTTGTTAATGCGTGACTGAAATTTTTGAAGAGGATATTGGCTGAACTGCAACTGTTTGTTGTTTATCATTAACTGCAGGCGCATAATTATAATCATGATAATAATGCCGATGATGACGTGCACGATATTCGACAGTACAGGAAGAGAAAGAAATGACCGTTATAGCAACGATCATTAAAAGACTGATTGTTTTTTTAATTTTCATTTTTTATTATTTGTAGCAGTTTGACCGCTACCAGGTAAAGATGATTGATGTTGATCAGTTAATCATTACACAATTGGTGCATTATGTTACATGATTCATACATTCAGTAATGATGCGGTGATAAAAGATTTTGAGAAGCTAAACATTAACACGGAAGGGGATACATTAACAGCAGATATGAAGCATTTAGGCCTACCTTACATACATTGCGGTTATTTTACCGTCAACTAAATTTAAAAAATGTCAAATATCACACAGGTTGTTAATGCTGAAAAACACATGACAACATTAAAGAAAGGCGTTAGGGCTTCCGGATTAAATGAAATTTTAAGCAGCACAGGGCCATTCACCTTATTCGCACCTTCCGATGTCGCTTTCGAAAAAATGGATAAAACTGTTTTGGAAGATCTGTTGAAACCGGAAAATAAAACTAAGCTAGCCGATCTGTTGAATTACCACGTGGTTCCCGGTAAAATCAACTACAAAGATTTGAAAGATGGAGAAAGACTCAAAACAGTCAATGGAGAAGAGTTGTTGGTACATGTAAAAGACGGTGAAGTAAGTATTGAGGGAGCCGTCATTCAAAATCGGGATGTGAAAACCTCAAACGGGGTGATCCATTCCCTTGATACCGTGATGATGAAAAATTAATTGTTTGATTCCTAATTCCAAACCGCAGGCATTAACGCCTGTGGTTTTTTTATGCGGAAAATCAACTTTCCGGTTACCGTTAAGTGATTCTTTTTCCAGCTCAGTTGCCCATATATATTTAATTTACTGTAAGACACGGAACCTCGCCGATAGCCTTAAAACAAAAAACCAGGCTAAGAATAGCCTGGTTACCCTAACATTCAGTTTTGCCCCCTGAAATATTATCTTGCTTTTTTAGCAGGCCACAAATTTGCACAGTTACTGCGGTTCAGATGTTATACAATTAAGCAAATAAGTTACATAATTCACAGATAGAATGTCGAGCACTATTGTATTTTACATTATACTTTCTTTATCCGGTCAACAAAAGGAAAATCTAAAATTTGCACCTCTTTAATAGAAAATTGACTGCTCTCGATATGCAGTTCTTTTAGATGCGCATTTTGCTCCTCGACATATTCCTTTGCAAGGTTTTTATCCCAATAGGCAGCAGAATCAATTCGCAACAAAGGCGTTTTTTCTCCCTTGTACATTTCGATAATGATGTAAACAGAAACTTTCATTTAAGTAAATTCTATTATGCGGTTAATCAGTAAAAAACAAATGCACCTCCTAAAAGCGATGCATACTCATGAGGCTTCTAACATTTATGGAAGATTTCTCTGAGGATCAGGCTGACCTGAGATTGCATAGAATACTGTAAGTAATTCTGTTCGCAACTGCTGTATATCAGCCGATTTTTTAATGAATCCTGCGCCCAGTTCCCTGGCACGGTCTGCTTGTTCAATGCTGCCTGAAAGAATCACTACAGGTATATGTCTGGTGTGCTGGCCTTTTCCTATTTCAGTTAAGCATTCAATTCCGTTCATTACCGGCATATTATAGTCCATAAAAATATGGTCAGGCGGTGAAATAGAATTCTTGAGCATGGAAAGTGCTTCTTTCCCATTATTGGCTACGCCATATAAATTTGTATTTTCTATAGCGCCCAGCGCTTCAATGAAAAATTGCTGGTCGTCGATGTCATCATCGACCAATAAGACACTTTTTAGTTTCAAGTTTGGTTTTTTTATTTTAATCTTCGTAGCCGCTTTTGATCACTGTGGAGATCATTTTAAATTGTTCATTAGCATTGAAACGATGAGGTGAGTGGGCAGGGATAATAATTCCTTCGCCTAATTGAAGCTTGTAATTCTTTTCTTCGATAACGACTTCTGCAGTTCCGTCAATTATTTGTACATAGTTGTCGAAAGGAGAAGTCTTTTCAGCCAATTCTTCGCCGGCGTCAAATGAGGAAACAGTAACATTCCCTGTGGTTTTTTTAATAATGGTTTTGCTTACAACTGCATTGGGTACATATTCAATGATCTCAACGATAATGTGCACTTTTGATTTTTCTAATTCCTGTGAAATGGTCTTATTGGTATTATCTGCGCGATCACCATTATCAATAAATTGAGTAACGTTTCTTTTATCTTTTTTCATCACACGTAAAGGTCCACATGTTTAAAACAGTAAGTGTTACACAATTTCAGAAAAGAGTTACATCATTCATACAATGTTTCGCGCGAAAACATGCTCTCACGTAAAGCGGGTTTTTTGTGAATTATATAGAGAGGCTTTCTGCGAACGCGCGTATGAAAAATTATGAAACAATCTTTTCTGATAAAGATTTTTTCTTTCGTCGCACACTCCATATTTCGCCTTTATGGCGGGTCGGTATTTCATCTCCCAACAATTTACCCCACGGTCTTAGTTCAGGTATCCTGTCGAAGATAATTTTTAATACACCTGTAAAGGGAATAGATAAAAACATGCCTGATACGCCCCAGACCGCTCCGGCGAGGAAGATCATGATTATGGAAATCAGGGCATTGATCTTTACTTTGGAGGAAACGATATAGGGAATAAGAAAATGGTTATCTATAAACTGTATAATAATATAAGCGATGATGATCAACAACTGGGTGTGAAATCCATCTTTCGTTATCGTTGCAATAAGAAGTGGTAACGCGATTGCTATTATGCCTCCGATATATGGCAGCACATTAAAGATGGCTCCCAGAACTCCGAGTAGAATCGCATATTTTACACCCAGCATCAATAAGGCAATCGCATTCAGGATGGCCACAATCAAAGCTTCCAGCAACAGACCCACCACATAGCTTTGTATCGATTTTTTGGTCGCCGTCAATATCTCGCCGACTTCCTTTGAATTTCTTTCCGCAAATACTTCGTAAAAAAAATTTAGAATTAAGGTTTTATAGAAAAGAAAAAGGAAGGTGTACACTGGTAATAAAAATAAAAAAGCCAGGGAGCCCACTACCGTACCCAGTGTTCGGCCTATGAACGGCTGCATGCCGGCGCCGGCGCTGCTTATCCACTCGTCCTGCTTCTTAATATCTATATTCAGTTTTTGGTCCATAGCAGTTTGTAATTGCGCAAAAAGTGCCGCCAATTTTTGCTTCAGCAGCGGCAGTTCACTGGACAGACTGCCGATTTGAGACGATAGAAAATAGGCTATCCCGGCTATGATAAGGAGGGCAATTATTAAGGAGAATGCAATTGATAACAGGTGCGATATTTTTTTCTTTGCAAACCAATTGCATAATGGATTTAATAAAATGGCAAGCATTAAAGAGAACGCGATCGGTATAAGGATCTCTTTAAGATTAGCAATTGCATAAACAAAAAGAGTAATTCCGAATAATATCACAGTGCTCTTAAAATAAAAGGGGTATTTTCTCAGCATAGCAAAGACTGTGTTTTTCAATTTTTCAATCAATCAGGATAAGCTCAAAAATTTCCAATTGCTAAGTATCCTTAATCATCCTTTCGGGTTCGCCCCAAACAAAAAAGCGCTGTTGCATTAATACAACCATGCTTCATATAGAATTGGCGCCTGGCATAGCTTTCTGTACATCACATCATTAATACTTAAGTATTTCAATAAATCTTAGCATCCTCAATTTTAATAATATACACCGGAGCTCCGGTTATGATTCGATAACCGTATCCAGTGAGTGTACAACTCCATTTCTCCCTTCCATATCTTTCATCTGGATGTTAGCACCGTTAATGCTTACTGCGTTGTCTTTTACCGTTACATTCAGTTCTTTCCCATTTATAGTTTTCAGTTTCTGTCCATCTTTCAGGTCCTTAAATCTTGTTTTGCCGTGTATCACATGATGATTTAGCAAATCCGTCAATTGAAGTTTATTTTCAGGTTTGAGTAAGGCTGGAAATAAACCCGGAGCCAGTTTTCTAAAAGCCGGATCAGAAGGTGCAAAAATTGTAAATGGCCCTGCACCGCTCAGTTCTTCTGTCATATCTGCTGCAAGTATACCCCTGCTGAGTGTATTGAGGTGTGTGTCTGTTCTAATCACGTCTGCGATACTTTTCATTTTGATTTATTTATGCGCGGGAGAAAAAAATCCGCACATGTGTAATGTAATCTTTAATATCCGCATCAGAAGACTTTCTCTAATACCAAGGCTGATTCGGCTTGTTAATTCTTATGCAGGCGCTTTTCAATATGTGAATCATGCAACTTATTTCGAAAGTTGTGTAATACTTAACCGGCGGAAGGTTCTCACCTTTATATGTTCCGAAAAGCATATGAAAAAATTTATTCATTTCAGGATCTTGAAAAATATCATTTTATCACAAAGGGTAACTATGAAAAAGACCTTTACACTAACTACATATCCGTTTAAGCTTCGCCGGCAGTGCAAATCATTTTTAATTCTTGTTCCAATAATTTGTTTATTCTCTTGCCTGAACTACAGCCAACTGTACCAAACAGTAGGTTCCGGAGGTTGGTCTACAACAGGTTTATTTGCAAACGGCGAGCGACTCGTAACAACAAATTTTGAGAATTTTTCATTTTACGCAATTGGTTCCCTCCACGAGGAAAATTATACAGAGGCACAGACCATGCACATTCGGGGTTAAGAGATCGCGTGCTTTTACTGTGAACCAAAAATCAAACAAACAAAAACATTTATCATGTCTAACTTTTACAAAAAACTTGTCCCGTTTCTTTCGGCGGCCGTCGCCTTTGTACCGTTTGTATCGGCACAAACTTTTACAACAAAAACAGACAAACCCTTCGACGTTTCACAGTTTGATAATGTGCAGGCCACTAATTCCCCTTTGTTCAACAATTCATGGTATGGCTTTGCAACCGGGATTTATGGCAGTGGACAAAGTCCGTCACAGGTAAAATCTGCGGATCTCGACAACGATGGGGATTCTGATATAATTGTATCGCAAGAAAATTTTTCAAATGGTTTCGTGGTATTGAAAAACCAGGGCAATTTTTTATTTTCTGCACCTGTTAAGTACAAGTCAACAAAGGCTTCCAAAGACATTGTGGTTGCAGATTTAAATAACGATGGTAAAAAAGATGTCGCGCTTACTAATTCAGGCTTCTATTTCGACGGCAACACTATTTCCGTTTATTTCAACCAGGGCAGCGGCAATTTTGGAAATGCAACCAATTATACTGTGAGCACTGATCCCATAGGAATCGCTGCCGCTGATTTTGATAACGACGGCGATGCAGATCTTGCAGTGGCAAACAACCGGGCGTCGGGGGGCACGATTTCTATCTTAGTAAATAAAGGGGATGGAACATTTAAGACAGCCGTTAATTTTCCCGCAGGGCAAACGCCTTATAAAATCACCGTTGCAAAGATCAATAATGATAACCTAATAGATATAGTCGTAGCAAATGAAGGGGAGAAAATGAATATTCTTTTCAACGGGGGCAGCAATAACTTTTCCAACAGGGTTGAAACGGTGGTGCAGTCAGAAGCATGGGGAGGCGACCTGAATGCAAATGTTGAAGCGGCTGATATTGACAATGATGGTGACAATGATATTTTGTATTCAAGCTCACTTACCTGGGATGGCAATAATACCGGGCAAATTGCTCTTTTTAGAAACACGGGAAACGGAACATTTTCCCCCACGCAATTAATTAATCTGGGAATATTTAGCGGCGGGGCCGTAGATATGGATGTGGCAGACCTGAACGGCGATGGATGGAAGGATATTGTTGGTGCAAATTTCTCGGGAAGAATTGGCGACGGCTACCAGGTAGTTTTAAATAATGGGAGTGGAAATTTTCTGCCTGCAGTTGTCAAACCTGCAGGACAAAGCACTTATACGCTCACAACAGCAGACGTAAATAATGATCATAAAATTGATGTAATCACCTGCGACTGGTATTCGCTACAGGTGACTGTACACAAAAATAATGGCAATGCCAACTTTCCTATACCCCCTATGTTTAATAGCAACAATGCAACTGCGGGGGCGCTCGATGCCGCAGATATTGACGGCGATGGAGATTTGGATGTTGTGTCATCGGCTTCCAGTATTGCTGCTGTAAACGTTAAAGTAACTGTTCAAAAAAATAATGGCAACGGAACTTTCACTGACGGCGTTTCATATTCAATCAGGGGCGGCGGTGTACGGGCAAAGTTTCGGGATTTAAATGGTGATGGAAAACCTGACTTGCTTTTTGCAACCGCTATTGGCTCTCCGCCCTATGACTTTCATACGGCTATTAATAATGGTGATGGAACTTTTGGGGCGCGTCAAACCTGGAGCATGAATGCATGCGGCTGGAACGACATAGAGACAGCAGACCTCGACAATGATGGCGATTTAGATGTAGTTGTAACAGAATGGTTAGGTTGCCAGAATATATCGAATTCAGCCCGAAGAATTTTTATCAGTAAAAATAATGGGCACGGGGTTTTCAGTGCACCGCTTATTAAAATTGTAAACCCGTTTCCCGGTTCTATAGCAACAGGAGACTTTAATGAAGATGGCAAAATTGACCTGGTTACGGGCCAATCACCCGGTATAGATCTTCACCGCGGAACGGGAACCGGCGATTTATTGCCACCCGTATCATTTGCAACACAAAAGGCTCCGTATACTATTATTGCGACTGATCTTAATAATGACGGGCACCTTGATATTGCTGCCTGCACAGAATATAATTCAGAAGGCATGAGTGTGCTGCTTGGAAGTGGAAACGGAACCTTTCAGCCGGCGCAGAACTATGATGGTGCATACTCACCCGATCTTAGAAATGAATCGGGTATTGCAACCGGTGATGTGGATGCCGATGGCGATATTGATATAATAGTGGGCAATGCTGCCTCGAATGATGTTTCTATTTATTTAAACAAAGGGGATGGCCACTTTATTTTTAGAGAAAGAGCGGGCATGTATTGGGGAGTAGCTTCACCCGTGTATGCTGATTTTACGGGTGATGGCAAAAATGATATTATTGCTATCGTAGGCACACCGCCTAGTGGCATAGCAAGCCAGCTTGCATTAATAAAAGGTACCGTGCAAAGTACCTCCGCTATTGCAAATAACCGCACAGAAAATAATCCAGTTCTCAATACACAGTCCGGTAGCGAAATGATGGTAATGAATAATCCTTTCAGCAATTACATTGATATTAAGTTTGATAAAATACAAACAGGTAAAATTACGCTGCAGCTTAGTGATCT
>DASQJI010000433.1:0-1960 GCA_035631175.1 Parafilimonas sp. | reverse complement strand
TGCCAATAGCAATGTTTTGGTTTTTTTATATTATCTGTATGTGCATGCATGAAAGCAGTAAACGATAACAACATAAAGTAACGACAATCCTGAGTAAGCAGGCATGGCAATATCTATGCACGACGAAAAAAGCATAACAATAGTTGGCGCCGGCCTTGTCGGTTCGTTGCTGTCTATTTTTTTAGCCAGGCGCGGATATAAAATAAAATTATACGAGCGTCGCGCCGACATGCGCAAAAACCAGGTTCAGGCAGGCCGGTCGATCAATCTTGCATTGAGTGATCGCGGATTGCTTGCCTTGCAACAAGTCGGTCTTGCAGAGGAGATAAAAGGAATATCGATACCAATGCATGGGCGTTATATTCATCACATTGATGGCAGCACGGCATTTCAGCCTTATGGTAAAGAAGGGCAATACATAAATTCGGTTTCCCGGGCAACGTTGAATATTAAACTGATAAACGTGGCGGAAGCGCACGGTGTCGAAATTTTTTTTAATCATAAGTGTTCATCAATCGATTGGAACAAAAATGAAATCAAATTCGACGTGACAAGCGATTCGTTGAACCTCAAACCTCAAACCTCAAACTTCAAATTTTTATTCGCTGCAGACGGCGCATTTTCTGCAGTACGCCTGCAACATCAACTACAACATGATAAGTTCGATTATCAGCAGTATTACATCGACTGCGGATATAAAGAATTAACTATCCCGGCAACTGCTGCAGGCGATTTCGCTATGCGTACAAATGCGCTTCATATCTGGCCGCGAAAAAACTATATGCTGATCGCCCTGCCGAACCTTGATAAAACATTCACGTGTACGCTCTTTTTTCCTTTTGAAGGACCGCTCAGCTTTTCAAATCTGGACGCGGAACAAAAGGTAAGAACCTTTTTTGAAGAAACTTTTCCTGATGCAGTGCCATTGATGCCGAACTATGTGCAGGAATTTTTTGATAATCCAACTTCATCCTTGGTTACCGTAAAGTGCTTTCCATGGATAAGGGAGGAAAAGTTTGCACTGATTGGTGATGCGGCTCATGCGATCGTTCCGTTCTTTGGGCAAGGCATGAATTGCGGTTTCGAAGACTGCAGAATACTGGACGAATTAATTGAAAAGTATGACGGCGATTGGTCAGTTATCCTCAACGAATATCAAACGCTACGCAAACCGGATGCAGATGCGATCGCAGACCTTGCGGTTGCAAACTTTACAGAGATGCGTGAAAAGACAGCGGATCCGAAATTCTTATTGCAGAAAAAGATTGAAGGAATTTTACATGAGAAATATCCGGATAAATGGATCCCGGCTTACTCGCTCGTAACGTTTTCTCCGCACGTTCGATATAGCGAAGCATTGAAAAAAGGTCAATGGCAGGAAAACATTATGCAGCACGTAATGCAAACACCAGGAATTGAAGAAATGTGGAATGATGATGCGCTTCATGAATCTATCATACAAAAAATAAAATAGAACGTTTGCGAGAGATTTCTCCTTACGTCGAAATGACGTTGCACTATTCACTATTCACCATTCACAATTCACAATCAATATTCCATTTTCCGAAGCGAAGGCGCCTTTATCCATGTTATAACGACAATCGCGATCGTCATACAACCTCCGAAAACCACTGACGGCACGACGCCCATCAGTCTCGCTGCAAGTCCGCTTTCAAACTGCCCAAGTTCATTGCTCGAGTTTACAAACATACCGTTCACGCTCAAGACTCTCCCGCGCATATTGTCGGGCGTTTTCAATTGCATTATTGTTCCGCGAACGACAACGCTGATGCCGTCCAGCATGCCACCGATCAATAACGCGGTAAAAGAAAGAAGATAATTTTCTGACAACGCGAACACAATGATCGAAATTCCAAACCCAAACACCGCGTACAACAATCGTAACCCCTGTTTGCGTCGCAACGGAAATAAAGTGAGTATCATAACCATGATTATATCG
>DASQJI010000432.1:0-2176 GCA_035631175.1 Parafilimonas sp. | reverse complement strand
GAATGCGTTGCCGGTAGCGCCGTCGCCCCATGCTTTCGCATAATACGAGCCAACCGGCAAGGAATCGAATGTAATGTTTTTCACTTTCGCGGTTTTTGTTGCATACAGAACGTTATAACGATACAACTTCACCGTGTAAGGAGCACTGCTCTTGGTACAACTGAACGTTATTGAGTTTATATTGGAACAACTTGCAGCAGTATCGTATGAGATTGCCTTTATACTGGCGACGTTCACCTGCGTGAAAGTTGGTGTGATTGAATAGCTGATGTGTTCCGTAGAGTAATAAGAATAAATCTTCACGTAATAATATCCCTGCGTTAACGACGTCAGGTTTATATCAGGTGATGCGCCGATAAAGTTTTGAGAATAGATCGGTGCGAGAGCGGTATCCTTATAGACCTGGAACCAATAGTAATGGTTACTGCCGTCAATCAACCATGTGTTTTGAATTACATTAAGTTTAAGGTCCCCGGAGCCTGTATAATTTATCTTCCACCAATCCACATTATTGCGTGAATTGTTGTAAAAGAAATTTACATGGCCTGTGGAGCTTGTATTTGCTGGAAGTGTTTTTGCCTGGTAAGGAGCATCATCTGGCTCAACATCGGCTGCATAAGAATACGTAAATAAAGTGTCAGCTAATGTATACGGCTCAAAGCCGCCGCCATTATCGTAGTTATTGTTTAGATAGTAATAATAACTATTTATACGAACGTAGTATGTTCCTGCTGCCAGGCCGTCATATTTAACTTCACTTGTTCCATTCGTATTTTGGGCAGGTTGTATTGGTGTCGAGCCGTCATGATCGAATAAATAAGCCCATATATATTGACCGTTGCCTGACGTGAGCCTTAACCTCAACATGCCATCCTGCGGTAACGTTATTTTATACCAGTCGGCAGCATCACGCTTATGATTATAGTAATAATTCACATGACCGGTGGTACTTGAATTTACGGCCAACGTTTTTGCGATTGGTAAGGAATCATTGGGCTCACTGTCATTTGGCTCAATCGGTTTAAATAAGCTATCTGCCAGTGTATAAGTCTCAAAGGCGCCGCCGCCATTGTCGTAGTTATTATTCAGATAGTAATAAAAACTCTTTATGAGAACATAATAGGTTCCGGCCGCCAGGCCATCGGCACTAATATCTATTGTGGCATTTGTATTGCCTTTCTTCAATTCAGTTACCCCATCCTTGTCATACAAAACCGCCCACACAAACTGATTATTACCTGATGTAAGTCTAAGTCTTAACAGCCCATCTGCGTTCGTGGTTATCTTATACCAGTCATTGGCGTCACGGTTATGATTGTAGTAGTAATTTGAATGTCCTGCCGTACTTCCGTTGAGCGCTAACGTATTTGCAATAGGCACAGAATCATTCGGCTCTGCATCGTTTGTTATAGCTGGCGTAAATAAGCTATCTGCTATTGTGTAAGGCTCAAACGCGCCGCCATTGTCGTAGTTATTGTTTAGATAGTAATAAAAACTCCGTATGAGAACATAATAGGTTCCCGGTGCGAGGCCGTCTGCATTAATATCTATGGTGCCATTTGTATTGCCTGACTTCAATGGAGTTACTCCGTCATTGTCGTATAAATAAGCCCAAATGTATTGACCATTGCCTGAGGTGAGTCTAAGTCTTAGAAGTCCATCCGCATTGGTAGTTATCTTGTACCAATCTGCACTGTCGCGATACCCGTTGTAAAAATAATTTACGTGACCTGTCTTAGATCCGTTTAACGCTAAAGCTTTTGCCAGCGCTTTTGTATCGTTTGGTTCTGCATCGTTTGCCTGTGCAGGTTGAATAAGCGAATTGCTGATAGTGTAACTGTTGGTATCACCAGCATAAAACGAAATAATCTTTACGTAGTATGTTCCGGCACTCAATCCGTCTGCTGACACCGTAAATAGACTGTTCGAATTGCCAGATTTCAATAAGTAGGTGCCGTTGTTATCATAAATATAGATCCACATGTATTTACCCGATAAAGGGGTAAGTGTAATATCTAATCGTCCATCTCCAGTGGTAGTAACTTTCCACCAGTCCTGGTCGCCGGCCGGATTGATGACGCCGGTGTTGTTGCCGTTCAATGCAAGCGTATTTGCAGATGCCCTGTCATTGTTCGGTTCGGTCTCAGCGGCTCTTGAAGCGCTTATGAGAATGAAG
>DASQJI010000431.1:0-1726 GCA_035631175.1 Parafilimonas sp. | reverse complement strand
GAATGCGTTGCCGGTAGCGCCGTCGCCCCATGCTTTCGCATAATACGAGCCAACCGGCAAGGAATCGAATGTAATGTTTTTCACTTTCGCGGTTTTTGTTGCATACAGAACGTTATAACGATACAACTTCACCGTGTAAGGTGCACTGCTGCCGCTGCAGCTGAACGTTACTGAGTTGATATTCGAGCAACTTGCGGCCGTGTCATATGATGTGGCTTTTACTGCAGCGATATTCACCTGCGTAAAAGTATCGAGCAGTGAATAAGACTGGAACTCAGAGGCGAAATAACAGCGCACTCTAACCCAGTAATAACCCTGCGTTAGTGAGTTCAGTTGGGCGACCAAGGAAGGATGGTCCGTATTATTCGAATAAATAGGAGCAGCTAACGTATCCTTCCATATCTCCATGTAAGTGAGCGAGTTTGTGCCTTGCACTTTTCGCGGCTCAAAATTGGCGATCACTGTTAAAGCGCCTGTACCCGTATAGTTTATCTTCCACCAATCGACGGTATCTCGCGAATTGTTATAATAAAATCCTACATGGCCTGTGCTGGTTCCGTTTGCCGGCATCGTTTTCGCAAGATAAGGCCGGGCATTACTCTCTGCATCCTGCGCATTTGCGTAAGTGAATAACGTGTCGGTTAATGTATATGGTGTATAATCCGATGCGAAATAACAACTAACTTTTACATAAAAAATTCCCGCAGCCAGTCCGTCGGCGTTCACGGTGAATGTGTTATTTGCATTAGCCGAAGCGATAACCGTCGTTCCGTTATTATCATATAGATAGATCCAGGCGATGAAGCCGGCATGAGGTGTTAGCGACAGCCGCAAAAGACCGTCATTTTTCAGAGTTATCTTATACCAGTCCGCAGTGTCCCTTTTCAGATTGTAATAGTATCCTACATGGCCCGTTACTTTTTTATTCGCCGCCAGCGAAACTGCAGTCGCTCTTGAGTCATTCGGTTCCACATCGTTTGCCTGTGTCGGCGTAAATAAACTATCTTTTAAAGTGTAAGGTGCATAATCCGAATTTGCGAAATAACATATTACCCGAACGTAATATGTTCCTGCTGCAAGCCCGTCCTTACTCGTCGTAAACGGAGTCCCCGAATTTGCCGAGGTAAGGAGCGTGGTCCCGTTGTTATCATACAAGTAAACCCAGACAATTTTGCCATTGGCTGGCGTAAGAGATAATTGTATGCGGCCATCGGCATTGGTTGTGAGTTTATACCAGTCGGAAGTATCGCGGTGAAGGTTATAGTAATAGCCGGCGTGTCCGGTGGTTGAATTATTTAGAGCTAAGGTTATTGCCTGCGCTTTTGTATCGTTCGGTTCCGCGTCATTTGCTTGTGCAGGAGTGGTTAAGGCGTCGGAAATATTATAGTTCGACGTATCACTTGCAAAGTAGCAGATAATCTTTATATAATAAGTCCCTGCCGCCAGTCCGTCTTTAGTTACAGTAAACGTTGTATTTGCGTTACTGGAAGCGAGCTCAGATGTGCCGTTGTTATCATAAAGGTAAATCCACGTGAGGTGGCCACCCAAGGGCGTCAGCGTAATATCTAATTTTCCATCGGCCGTCGTAGTAACTTTCCACCAGTCCTGGTCGCCGGCCGGATTGATGACGCCGGTGTTGTTGCCGTTCAATGCAAGCGTATTTGCAGATGCCCTGTCATTGTTCGGTTCGGTCTCAGCGGCTCTTGAAGCGCTTATGAGAATGAAG
>DASQJI010000430.1:0-10045 GCA_035631175.1 Parafilimonas sp. | reverse complement strand
CATGAATGCGGCGCGTTCTATGTAGGGCGACGTGACGTCAATGTCGGGGCCTATGATCTGCCCTTCATCGATCCATCGTTTAAGATTAAGATCGGTTTGCGGCTCTACGCATCCCGCCGTTCTCATAGTCGTTACACCGCCTGCCAGGTATAGACCCGGGAATGAAACAGGCATCTCAACGACAATATAAAACGGCCTGACTGATTCGCCATAATACATATGCTCATGCATCATAACCATACCGGGAATTACGGTTTTGCCACTGCATGGAATGATGTTCGTTCCGGCAGGAACCCGAATTGCACTTTTCTCACCCACCTCTATAATGCGTCCGTGCTCTACAAGAATTGTTTGATGATCTTTTTCAGGGCCGCCCGTACCATCAATAAGTTTCACATCGGTTAAAGCGAATGTGTCTGCACTCACGGAAATAAAAGGCTTGACAGATTCAGAAAATGACTGACATAAATTTTTTTCCGTGAAGACAATTATCGCGATGAGCAAACTGCCGACGAACTTCGCTCTAATAGTTTTTGGTTTTTTGTGATCTTCGAGTCTTAAGGTCTCCCTTTTTGTTCGAAAAAATTCGCACGATTAGAAACTTTGCGCTTAGACGGTGAGCTGGAGCTAATGAAAGTTAAAAACCTTTCTCTAGATAAAAGAAATAAGATTGTAGGCGGGCCACCAGCAATGCGGCTGGTAAAATTGTTGGCTTCCTGTTATGCGAAGGGCATTTTTGCAACGCGTGCTTTTACAGGGTTGTTGCGTATATCGATAAAGATTTCCTTATCCAGCGCGGCATGCTTCACATCCACATAACCCATTCCAATTGCCTTACCAAGTGATGGCGCTTGCGTGCCACTCGTGACCTTGCCAATATTTTCGCCGTCTTTATTTTTTATAATATAGTCGTGCCGGGGTATTCCGCGGTCGATCATTTCAAAGCCTATCAATTTTCGCCTGATACCTTCGGCTTTTTGTTTCGCTAAAATTTCCTTTGATGTAAAGTCGGTTGGTTTATTGAGCTTGGTTATCCAGCCAAGGCCGGCTTCTAAAGGAGAGGTAGTGTCATCGATATCGTTTCCGTACAGGCAATATCCCATCTCCAAACGCAGCGTATCCCTTGCGCCCAGGCCGATGGGTTTTATTCCTTCCTTTTTGCCGGCCTCAAAAATCGCATCCCAAATTAAATCGGCGTCATTGTTTTTGTTTTCGAAATAAATTTCAACGCCGCCTGCGCCCGTGTATCCTGTTGCGCTGATAAGCACATTGTCAACGCCCGCAAATTTTCCTTTTACAAATGTGTAGTATTTCAAATTGAGTATATCTATGTCGGTGAGGGGCTGCAACAATTTGGTTGCGTTCGGTCCCTGGATCGCCAGCAGGCAGGTTTTATCGCTGATGTTGTGCATTTCGGCATTGCTGCTGTTGTGTTGCTTTATCCAGTTCCAATCCTTCTCAATATTACTTGCATTTACAACCAGCATATACACGCTATTTTCTTCAATGCAATAAACGATGAGATCATCTACGATACCTCCGCTATCATTGGTCAGGCAACTATATTGGGCTTTGCCGGCATTCAACTTGGAAGCGTCGTTTGACGTTACCCGTTGTATAAGGTCCAGTGCCTGGTCGCCCTTCAGAATGAATTCGCCCATGTGGCTTACGTCGAAAACACCTGCATTGTTGCGCACTGCAGCATGTTCATCATTGATGCCCGTATAACTGATCGGCATATTGTAACCGGCAAACTCGGCCATTTTAGCTCCAAGCTGGATATGCTTTTGGGTGAAGGGTGTATTCTTCATACTAAAACGCTAAGGCGCATGAATGTTTGAAAAGTTATTTGACAAGCAAAGTAGCACAGCAAAAGTAGCCGGGATGAACGTGAGTAAAAAATAAAGGTTGATTTGGCATGACCCGTTGTGTACTTGTGAGATTAGTTCCCGTACTCACTCAAAAACTTTATCCGCATCAGTTTCAATTGTTCCCAGTTATAACCGCTATCCGAAAGCTCCTCCTGGGCAACTTGCAAAGAAGAATTCTCGGTGTTCTTGAAGTAATCGATGATCTCATCCTGGTCATCATCGTCAAGCATCATATCGTCGATTGCGTAGTCAAGATTAAGTCTCGTGCCGCTTGCAACGATCGTCTCCATTTCATCGAGTAACCCATCGAGCCGAAGATCTTTATTACGGGCAATAGTTTCAAGCGGGATCTTCTTGTCTACGTTTTGAATGATGTAAATTTTATTGCTGCTCTTGTTGGCAACGGATTTCATTACAAAATCATCCGGTTTTTCAATATCATTTTCGTCAACGTACCTTCCGATCAGTTCAACAAAAGGTTTCCCAAATTTCAAAGCCTTTCCTTTGCTTACACCCTGGCATTTTTCAAGTTCCTGCAGTGTAGTGGGATACATCGTCGCCATGTCCTGCAGCGATGTTTCAAGAAACAGCACGAACGGCGGAAGCTTTTTTCTTTTTCCTTCTTCCTGCCGTAATTCCTTCAGCATTTCAAAAAGACGTTCATCTGCAGCAGCTCCTGTTCCATTGCCTTCTCCTTCGTCATCATCGGCGTTCGCTTCTTCAAAAAGATTATTTAAAACGATCTTAAACGAAAGCGGCTTCTTCACGAATTTGACGCCAGCTTCGGTGAACTTCAGGAGTCCATATTCTTCAATGTCTTTGCGAATGATGTTTGCCAGCAACATTTGCCGGAGCAGGCTGTTCCAAAAGTGTTCATCCTTGTCCTTCCCTATTCCAAATTCCGGCATTCCTTCATGCCTGAACATCGCCAACTGCGGCGTAACTTTTCCAACCAATATGTTTACCACATATTCCGCCGGAAATTTTTCGTCCAGGGCTTTGATCACCTTCAACGCTTTAACAACCTCTTCTTTGGCCTCAATTTTTTCTTTCGGATGCAAACAGTTGTCGCAATTGCCACAAGTCTCCTCACTACGATGTTCCCCGAAATAATGAAGCAAAATTTTTCTGCGGCAAACGGAGCTCTCCGCATAAGCAACCGATTCGTTTATCAGTTGCGCGCCAACCTCCCTTTCACTCAAAGGTTTGTCACGCATCAAATGCTCGAGCTTGGAAACGTCCTTGTGAGAATAGTACAAAATGCAATTACCTTCAAGACCGTCCCTTCCGGCGCGACCGGTTTCCTGGTAATAATTTTCTATCGACTTGGGAATATTGTAATGGATCACAAACCTGATATCCGGCTTGTCGATACCCATTCCAAACGCAATAGTTGCCACGATCACCTGCACGTCTTCATTCAAAAATAAATCCTGGCGTTCCGCTCTTAATTTTGAGTCAAGGCCCGCGTGATATGCTACCGCTTTAATGTTGTTCGCAACCAGCAACTCAGCAAGTTCCTCAGTCGTCTTTCGGTTAAGCGTATAAATGATCCCGCTCTTATGCGGATTTTGCGAAATGAAGCGTACAAGACTCTTAACCGTTTGATCCTTCTTAATTTTTGGCTGGATCTCGTAGTATAAGTTCGGACGATTGAACGAAGAGATAAAAATATTTGGATTGCGCAACCCGAGATTCTTAACAATATCGCTTTGCACCTTTGGAGTCGCCGTTGCTGTAAGGGCCACAACGGGAATTTCAGGATTGATAGAGTCCATCATTTCGCGTAACCTGCGGTACTCCGGCCTAAAGTCATGTCCCCACTCTGAGATACAGTGTGCTTCATCAACTGCAAAAAACGAGATGGTAAGATCGCGGAAGAAATCGAGATTCTCCTGCTTTGTCAATGTTTCTGGAGCCACATAGAGAAGCTTTGTCTTGCCGGTTACGAGATCATCTTTAACTTCCTTGATTTGCCCTTTGTTCAACGATGAATTCAAGAAATGGGCAACAGTGTCTTTTTCGCTGTAGCCGCGTACAAGATCAACCTGGTTTTTCATCAGCGCGATAAGCGGACTCACAATGATTGCGCAACCCGGTTGTATCAAAGCGGGAAGTTGATAACACAAACTCTTACCGCCGCCTGTTGGCATGATCACAAACGTATCTCTGCCGTCAAGTAAACTGTTGATCGCCTCTTCCTGCCGTTCTTTGAACTTATCGAATCCAAAATGCTGATTCAAGGCGGCGAAAATATCGTGCTTCGAACCGTTGCTGCTTACTGATGGTATTGTTTTGAGACTTTTGCGTGCCGATGATTTTTTTAGAACTGGTGTTTCCTGCCGTTCTTTTGCAGCTATTTTCTTTGTTGCCATTGTTCACAAAATTTCCGAAGCTCAAGCGGGGAGCCGTAAAAAGCTTTTAAGTTAAGTGTTTCCCTCAAAATTTCAAAATCACAATTTGCTTTGACGCAGGATGATGAATTGTTTTTCGACGGATATAAACAAAAATAAAGTCTTTGGGAGGTTTTTATCGGCCTCATTTCGTTAAAGTTAGAAGCTGCTATGTTATCCGTCAGCCGATTCATTGTTGCTAAAGTTTATTTTTGCGAGAATGAAGAGGAGTTTAATCCAATCAGCTGCTTATACGATTGAACAAGAGGCAAAAGCAATCGCGAGCCTTGCAACATTTTTAGATGATTCTTTCGACGCCGCAGTAAATACAATGCACGATGCCGGCGGGCGAATTGTAATAACTGGAATTGGAAAAAGCGCAATCGTTGCACAAAAAATTGTCGCAACGCTTAATTCCACTGGAAGTCCTGCTCTTTTTATGCACGCGGCAGATGCTATTCATGGAGACCTCGGAATGATCCAGGCAGACGACGTGGTGCTGATGCTAAGTAAAAGCGGCGACAGCGATGAAATAAAAGTTCTTGTTCCTCTTATCCGGAATTTCGGCAACACAATTATCGGGATAGTTGGAAATATGCAATCTTTTCTCGCCCGGAATGCTGATATTGTTTTAAACACGACCGTTGACGAGGAAGCTTGTCCAAATAATCTTGCTCCTACCAGCAGCACGACAGCGCAAATGGTAATGGGCGATGCGCTTGCAATTGCGCTCATGCAGCTCAAAGGTTTTGACGGATCTGACTTCGCAAAATTTCATCCCGGCGGCAACCTTGGAAAACGTCTTTATTTGCGGGTAAATGACGTTTATAAACTCAATGAAAAGCCGTCTGTGGATGAAACCACGTCATTCAAAAATGTAATTCTTGAAATTACCAGGGGGAGATTAGGAGCCACAGTAGTTCTAGACGAATCAAAAAAAATAAAAGGGATCATCACCGACGGAGATATCAGGCGACTTTTTCAAAATGTTGACGAAACAAAAGATTTGAAAGCATCTGATATAGTGATTGCGAATCCGAAAACCATAGTCAATGATGCGTTAGCCGTTAAAGCCCTTGAAAGAATGAATGAGTTAAACATCAATCAACTCGTTGTGGTTGACACTGAAGGAAATTACCTCGGTTTCATTCATTTGCATGACCTTATCCGCGAAGGAATAATTTAATACATTTGCGCCCATTTTATGAATAAGCATTACTACGCAGCGATCCTGGCCGGAGGTTTGGGTACGCGGTTTTGGCCAAAAAGCAGGGCATCACTCCCAAAACAATTTTTAGATATTCTGAATATTGGCGAAACGCTTATTCAATCCGCATATCGCAGGTACGCCTCCTTCATTGCCCCGGAAAACATATTCATCATTACAACTGACGAATATGTTGACATCGTGCAAAAACAATTGCCCGAAATTCCTGCTGAAAATATTCTTGCGGAGCCAAGCAGAAAGAATACGGCTCCCTGTGTTGCATACATGTCATTTAAACTTTTGCAAAAGGATCCATCTGCAGCGCTCATCATTGCGCCCAGCGATCATGTGGTAACTGATACCAAAACATTTGAGCAACTAAGTTTGAAGGGACTGTCTTTTGCGAAAAAGCAACACGCGTTTGTGACGCTCGGTATAAAGCCAACGTATCCAAACACCGGCTATGGCTACATACAATACGATACATCGCCGCAAAGTGAACGAAATGTTTTTAAGGTTAAAACATTTACCGAAAAGCCGGACCTTGAATTGGCGAAAACGTTCCTGGCCAGTGGTGATTTTTTATGGAACGCCGGCATATTCATGTGGAATGTAAAAGATGTTGTGGATGCATTTGAACAGTACGAGCCTGAAATGCATGAGCTGTTCGCTTCTGAAAAAGACAATTTCAACACTGAAAAAGAAAAGGAAGCGATTCACCGAATTTATCCATTATGTGTTAGCATTTCCATTGACTACGCAATTATGGAGAAGGCAGACAATGTTTACGTTATCCCTGCCGCATTCGGATGGAGCGACCTAGGAACATGGAATAGTGCTTACACAAATCTCAAAAAAGATCAAAAAGGCAATGCACTGGCCGGCGACAATATCATTAACATTGATTCAACGAATTCAATGATCTCCGCGAACCATGAGAAATTGCTTGTGCTCCAGGGACTTGACGATTTTATCGTGGTCGACACGAATGATGTTCTGCTCATTTGTAAGAAAGAAAAAGAACAGCAGGTCAAAGAATTTCTTGCAGAGGTAAAAAAGAAAAAGGGTGAAAAGTTTTTATAGTGAACTCAGCCACCCAGACCTGCAGCTTTGCTGATTTCGAGCATACGCAGAATGGGTTTCAAAGCTGCCCGGCGCAGACCTTCTTCCATTATAATTTCCGGTTGCTCATATTTTAAACACAGGTACAGCTTTTCGAGCGTATTTAATTTCATATGCGGACAATCGTTGCATGCACATAAATTGTCGGGCGGTGCTGGTATGAAAGTCTTATGTGGCGCGTCTTTTTGCATCTGGTGAAGTATACCAGCTTCAGTTGCGACAATGAATTCCTGCGCATCATCATTAACTGCAAATTTTAGAAGCTGTGTTGTACTGCCAATGAAATCTGCGTACTGCAACACGGCCTCTTCGCACTCAGGATGAGCGATCACCTTTGCGCGCGGGTTCTTCGATTTTAATTTTGCGATCTTTTGTTGGCTGAATATTTCGTGCACCATGCAGGCACCGTTCCACAAAATCATGTTACGCCCCGTTTTCTTATTCAAGTATGCGCCAAGATTCTTATCCGGTGCAAAAATTATTGGTTGATTTTGAGGGATACTATCAATTATTTTTTCCGCGTTGCTGCTCGTGCAAATAATGTCGCTCATCGCCTTGATATCGGCGCTGCAATTAATGTAGGAAATAACAATGTGGCCCGGATGTTTTTGTTTGAAAGCATTGAATTCATCGGCCGGAGCGCTATCGGCAAGCGAACAGCCGGCATTCAGATCGGGCAACACAACTTTTTTTGTTGGATTTAGAATCTTCGCAGTTTCAGCCATAAAATGCACGCCAGCGAACGCAATAACATCAGCACTTGTTTTTGCTGCCTGTTGAGCCAGGCCCAGGCTATCACCAATATAATCTGCAACGTCCTGGATATCCGGCTCCTGGTAATAGTGCGCGAGCACGACAGCATTTTTTTCTTTTTTCAGCAATTCTATTTCATGAAACAGATCAAGGGTTGGATCGATTTGCATATCTAAAAATCCCCGGGCGGTGAGTTTCGCTTCAGCCTCAGGAATGTTAATATCAATCATAGTATTTATATTAAAAACTATTTTTTTTAAAAAAGACTATTACTACTACGGGTGTGGATATGAATAAAACTTTATTATTCACAATGGGCAAAGTTAATTATTGCCCACTTATACCAACTAAACGCACACCTTCTGCACAGCGTGTTTTTAAACGCTCAGTTATCTTTAAACAGCTTTTAACGGATGTTGATTATTTCGACTTGTAAAATCCACAATGGCAATTCACACATTGTCCATGTTATAAACAGCCGCGTAAAATGTGGGTTAAATCTTCGTTTTGCTGTTCGCTGCTTTTTTTCGCGGAGTTATTAGTTTATTGCGCACTTTGCGGCAGGATGATCGCTCCGCTTGATAACAAAATGCTGCACGTTTTTAACAAGCGGTGTTTAAATGTGTTTCACAGAAAGCCGTGGAAACCGGAAGTGGTTTGCCAGCGGCGATCTCAAGCCCCAAAATACACAGTTTGTTAGCAGGTCGGATTCCCTTACTTTTGCCATCCTTTAAAATTTAGAGAATGTCACTGATACAAAGGATCCGGGATAAAGCCGCCTGGATCATTTTCGGAGCGATTGCACTTGCGTTGCTGGCTTTCATTGTTCAGGATGCTTTCATGCGCAGAGGAAATTTCTTTGGCTCAGGGAGTACAATAGGAAAAGTAAACGGCGAGTCAATAGAGCATGATGAGTTTCAGAAGAAAGTTGACTTTTATGACCAGGCGAACGGCGGACAGGTGGAGCGAAACCAGTTAACTGCAAACGTTTGGGATTATATGGTGAACCAGGCCATAATGCAGCAACAGGTTGATAAATTGGGGTTGGCGCTCACATCCAATGAACGGTCTGATGTGCTGTTTGGCAACAATCCGCCGCCTTGGATGCAACAAGCGTTCACGGATCCGAAAACCGGTTTGTTCGATGCGACCACTGCAAAAAAACAATTCGCAGCAATTAAGAGCGAGGCCAATGATCCGAAATACGCAACACTGAACGAATATGTAGACAACGCGATGATGCAAAGGCTGGGCGAAAAATACCAGTCGCTTATAAACGGCGCAGCCTATGTTCCAAAATGGATGAGTGAGAAGATGAGTGCTGATGCAAACTCGGTAGCTAAAGCATCGTATGTGTATGTTCCTTATGCAAGCATTTCTGATAGTGCTGTAAAAGTTTCCGACGAAGAGATGGAGGCATACATAAAGAAAAACGCAGCACGCTTTAAACATGATGAAGAAACAAGATCCGTTTCCTATGTAAGTTTCAGCGCGGCGCCAAGTAAAGATGATTCTCTTACCGTTCAGACCGAACTCAATCAATTAAAGAATGAGTTTGCTGCTACAACAGACGAAAAAAGTTTTTTGAATACAAAGGGGAGCGAGGCTCAATATTATAATAGCCTTATTAGTGGAAAGGAGATCAAGCAGGCAATTAAGGACACGTTGTTTACGTTGCCGCCCGGTGCAATATATGGACCGTACCTTGATGGAGGCAACTACGTACTCGCGAAAATGGTAGCAAAGCAAGCGATCCCTGACTCAGCGAAAGTGCGTCATATATTGGTCGCCACTCATCAGAGGGATCAGAATTCCGGCAACCTGATTCGCATACGTGACGACAGTGCAGCAGCGAGAAGGCTCGACAGTGCCATCACCTTAATAAAAAATGGCGCTTCTTTCGATTCAGTTTGTCTCAAGTACTCAGATGATCCGGGCAGCAAGGCTATCGGAGGGGTCATAGATTATTTCCCCACGGGTCAGATGGATGAAAACTTCAACGATTTTTCGTTTGCGGGAAAGCCCGGCGACACTAAGAAGGTGCACTCTGTTTTTGGGTATCACTATGTTGAGATCCTGGGTCAGCGTGGAAGCACGACAGGCTACAAGATCGCCTATTTGTCGAAGCCGATCGTGGCAAGTTCTGAAACGGATAATGCTGCAAACAACGCCGCTGCTCAATTCGCCGCCCAAAGCCGTAATGACAAAGATTTTGAGGCCAATGCCAAAAAGCAAGGTCTTACCATCACGGCAGCTCCTGAATTTAAGGAAAATGACTACGCGATACCAGGTCTTGGAGAAAGCCGCACTCTGGTAAAGTGGGCTTTTGATGGCAAGGTGGGTGAAGTTTCACAGCCCGAAAACGTTGGCGATAAATATGTAGTTGCGATAATTACCACGATAAATGAAAAAGGTCTTTCCTCGGTGCAGGCCGTTCGGCAAGTAGTTGAACCGTTGGTTCGGAATGAAAAGAAGGCCCAGATAATCATCGGGCAACAAATGAAAGGCAGCACGCTGGAGGAGTATGCTAAGAACGCTCACCAGCAAGTTCAAACCGTTGACAGTCTCAGCTTCAGGTCTTTTATCGTTCCGGGATTGGACAATGAGCCGCAGTTCATTGGAGCAGCGTTCAACAAACAAATACAGGGAAAGGTAAGCAGCCCGATCGCCGGTATGAAGGGTGTCTTTGTTTTGAAAGG
>DASQJI010000429.1:0-1630 GCA_035631175.1 Parafilimonas sp. | reverse complement strand
ACCGATATTATTATTCGCCGCTATGACGATAATGTTTTTTCCACTGTAATTTCTGGTTTCAATCACAAACCCCTCCTTGCCGATCTTGTGAAAAATGTTTGCTTGGATAAGTGCGTGAATAGTTGGATCGCCGGCGGGCCCGGCGACGATGGAACCGTTTTCAATTAACTCTTGTTCGGTGATATTTTTGACGAGCAATCCACTCAAGCCATTCAGCAGTTCTGCTTTCGCGGCATCAAGTGTTGCAGAAGAATTGGTAAAATGAATGGAGGAGATCGAATTTCGATATTGCGCTAACAGGTTATCATCATCTATTTTGTCGTACCGCAGCCATAAACGATAACCGTCTTCTGCACGAAGAAAACCAAGCGTAAAGCAATAAACGAGCAGGAGAAAATATTTTTTCATACTGCGGAACGAGTAGCGACTGTTTACCGGGTAGTTGTAAAACTATAGAATTATTTTGCGGATGAGAGGCACTTTCTAAATTATATTCGTTACAAAATTTTGATCAAGTTGAAATGGATGGCATTCCTCATGTGCCTGGTGTATTCAGCAGCTCATGCGCAAATAAAATTGCCGCGGCTGATCAGCGACAGCATGATCCTGCAAAGAGATGCAAAACTAAAAATTTGGGGCTGGGCATCTGCCGGAGAAAAGATCACTGTAAACTTCGATGATCACAGTTATCACACGATCACGGGAAAAGACGGCAAATGGCTGATCACGCTCGCACCGATGAAAGTCGGTGGCCCTTACGATATGATGATTGCCGGGACTAACAACATAATAATAAAAAATATTTTGATCGGTGATGTTTGGGTTTGTTCCGGCCAGTCGAACATGGAGTTGCCGATGGAAAGATTGAAGGATAAATATCCTGATGTGATCGCAGCAGCAAGTAACGGGAACATCAGGCAGTTCAATGTTTCTACACATTATGATTTTAAATCACCGCAGGAAGACCTGCCTTCGGGAAGTTGGGAAACCGCAACGCCGTCGAGTGTTCTTCATTTTACAGCCGTTGGATATTTTTTTGCAAAAAAAATATTTGAAAAATATCATGTTCCGATCGGTTTGATAAAAACGGCGGTGGGAGGCTCGCCTGCAGAAGCATGGTTGAGCGAGGAAGCATTAAAAGAATTTCCGGCATACCTGCAAACGGTTGAAAAACTAAGGAACGATAAATATGTTGACAGTATAAAACGCTCCGACAGTGCCGCAACAGCAGCGTGGTACAACAACATCTGGCAAAAGGATAAAGGCCTGCATGACGAAAAAAAATGGTTTGATACGAGTTATGATGCCGCTTCGTGGCAAACGATGAACGTACCGGCTTATTGGGAAGACGCGGGTCTAAAAAATACACATGGAGCTGTATGGTTTCGTAGGGAATTTGATGTGCCGCGATCGATGACGGGCCAACCTGCGCGACTTTTTTTGGGTAATGTAGTTGACAGAGATTCCGTTTACATCAATGGAATTTTTGTCGGCGCCACGCAATATCAGTATCCGCCAAGAAAATATGCGATTCCATCCGGGCTTTTGCACGAAGGAAAAAACATCATTGTTGTGCGCGTGATCAATTATTCGGGTGCAGGCGGTTTTTATAAAGACAAGCCGTATCGTT
>DASQJI010000428.1:0-10713 GCA_035631175.1 Parafilimonas sp. | reverse complement strand
CCGCAAAAAGCCTGAATGCTGTATATTCTTTCTGTTCCTGTTTATACCACGCTGCAATTAAGTCATCAAGAAATTCATAGTTAAATACATTTTGAGGAAATAACGCAGACCATGATTTATCAATAGCAGCGATTGTTTTATTCATATTCGTTGAAGCAAGTTTTACACTCGCTGTATAAAAATTATCTGCACGATACATTAGGGCACATGGTCTTATTGCCTTGTGTTTTGATTCACTTTGAAAATCTTTTACAACACCTGTAATTGTGCATTGCCAGTTGCCATTAAGAATAATATGTTTGCCAAGTGCAAGCTGTGGTTCATGAATGCCCAGCTTATGTATCATTGTTTCATTCACTACAACATAGTATACAGTGTCATTTTCCGTTGAATTGGTTCGCTGTATTTTTTCACCTGCAAGCATCTGCAACTGAAACATATCAATGTAATGTTCATCAACAAATTTTACTTCCGAAACATCTGATTGTGTAATGCCTGCTTCAGGCGAAATAAGGCTCGTGAAATAGCTGTTATAAACAGGAGCGCCTGATGAGAAACATACATCTTTAACTCCCGGGTTATTTACTAATTGTTGTTTTAAAACCGCGTTTTTGTTTTCGTCGGGAATATCAACGGAGATTACTGCATCTTTATTAAAACCAAGATCCCGGTTCTGAAAAAAATCCATTTGATATGCAATAACCAATGTTCCTATAATCATGGCTTGCGAAATGGCAAACTGAAATACAACAAGGCTTTTGCGCAACGTTAATTTGCCTGAAGACAATACAGCTTTACTCTTTAATGATTGAGCAGGGCGAAATGACGATTGCACAAATGCAGGATACAATCCTGCAAGCAGGATAATAATCAACGCTGATATTGATATGACTGGAATAACTGAAGGTTGCGCCAGTTGATATATGTTGATTTTAATATCAAGCCAGGTTGAAAGTTGTGGTAAGAATAAATCAACAAGCAGTAATGCAAAAATTAAAGCGGCACTAACCATTAAAGAAATTTCACCAAGAAATTGTACTATCAATTGTGAACGGCTTGAACCCAATACTTTTCTTACACCAACTTCTTTTGCCCGTTTAATTGCCTGCGCAGTTGCAAGGTTTATGAAGTTAATACAGGCAATTATAATAATAAGAACAGCTACGGCTGCAAGCGCATAATACGTTTCTCTTGATGTGGTATAACTGATGGTGTTGTTGAGATAGCGCGAATCAAAATGAATATCGGTTAAAGGTTGTAACGGAAGTCGTGCCGCATTCGCAATATCCTTTCCCCAGTTTTTTTCTATAAACCAATGGATGCGGTTTTGAATTTTTGAAATATCATAGTGCGGCGGAGTAACAATATAAGTAAAGCTTCCGCCGGGTATTGCCCAAAATGCAGAGAACATTCCTTCGTCTTCTTTTCTTATCGTTTCCAGTGAAACAAGACATTTAAAAGGTAAATGCGTATTGCCCGGCACATCTTTAATAACACCTGTTACTTTTAAGTTGTAATTATTTTCAAGATTGATAAGTTGCCCCATTGCATTTTTGTTGCCGAAATATTTCTTTGCTAAACTTTCAGTAAGCACAATAGAGTTTGGTTGTGCAAGAGCGGTTGTCGAGTTTCCTTCAATCCATTTATAATCGAAAACTTCAGGAAAGTATTTATCGGCAAACAGCAATCCTTTTTCTTCATACTTATTTTGCCTGATTGTTATCAATCCTGAGTTATGATATTGTACTTGCGTTACCGCTTCCAGTTCCGGGAAGTCGTTACGAAGCGGTTCCGCAACGGCCATTGAGATACATGGATTAAAATCAATTGCATTCAATGTAACGCGGTAAATTCTGTCTGCTTTTGAATTGAATTTATCATAATTCAATTCATACTGTACCACCAAAAAAATAACAACACATGATGCAATGCCAAGCGTAAGTCCCAGCACATTGATGATGCTGTAGGCCTTATGTTTACTTAAAGCGCGCCATGCTGTTTTGAAATAATTTTTAAACATAGAAGCTGATTTCTCCTGCCCGACCGCCGCAGCCAGGCGGGGATGTCTGATCTAATGATCTCTGATGTCTGATCTAATGATCTCTGATCTTTCATTTTCAAATTGACTTATTCCGTTCCCAAACTCTTCCCGTCTGCGATAAAGCTACAGCGGCGGCGCAAGCTTACTCTGTGCGAAGGCTCCTCACGGGGTTTGCTATCGCTGCTTTTATTGCCTGAAAACTCACTGTTACCAATGCGATCAATATAGCAGCTGATCCTGCAACAAGAAATATCCACCATGAAATATCAATGCGATACGCAAAACTTTGCAACCATTTGTTCATTGCCCACCATGCAACGGGAAATGCGATGAGGGATGCAATCAATACCAGCTTTAAAAATTCCTTTGAAAGCATTTGTGTTACCTGTGCTACACTTGCGCCTAATACTTTTCGTATGCCGATTTCTTTGGTACGCTGCTCTGCTGTATAGGTGGCTAACCCAAACAAACCAAGACAGGCAACAAATATGATAAGTACAGAAAATATGTTGAGAATGATTCCTGTCTTTTGTTCAGCAGAATAAGTTTTGTTATATAGGTCATCCAGGAAAGCATAAGTGAATGGCTCGTCGGTGTTGAATGCATCCCATTGCTTTTTCATCGTTGCTAATAAACCGGCAACATCTGTTGTTCTTATTTTGAATATCAAACCACCTTCTGGCTGCAAAGTCATCAGTAAAGGTGTGATCGGCTCGTGCAGCGATTTAAAATGGAAATCTTTTACCACACCAATAACATGAAACGGGAACTTATCTCCTTTAGTGCTATTAACCCATACGATCGTTTTATCCAGTGCTGTATTGTTATTCCAGCCAAAAGCTCTCGCCGCACTTTCATTTATGATCATGCCTGAAGAATCGGTTGCAAGAGCGGACGAGAAATTTCTGCCTGCTGCCATCTGCATGCCTAAGGTTGGAATGTATTGCTCATCTATGTGATAGTCTACAGTTTTCATCATTTTATTGTCATGTCCCTGCGGATAAACGAGCGCATTATTATCATTTGTCGGACCGGCAGGTTTATACCCGGAGGCGGTTGCGTTTACAATGCGTGGGTCTTTCAGCATTTGTTGTTTATATACCTGCTCATTTTTTCCAAGCGCATAAGAATTAGGCAGCGTTAAGATCTGTTCTTTGTCGTAGCCTAATTTCTTGTTCTGGATAAACTTCATCTGCTGGTAAACAACAATGGTGCTTATGATCAGTGCAACGGAAATAAAAAACTGGAACACCACAAGACTGCTTCTTAATCCAAAACTGTTGTTGTTAGCGGTTAGCCTACCTTTTAATACAGCAATAGGCTTGAATGAAGACAGATAAAATGCAGGATATATACCGGCGATGATGCCAATGAATAAACCCAGCGCAACAAATGCAATTATCGGCCCAATACTGAAGCTTAAATGCTTTCCCGAAATATTGTTGAAGGTGGGTAGCGCAACCTGTATCAACACCAATCCAATGACTAGTGCAAACAACGTGATCAACACTGATTCTGATAAAAACTGGCTCACGAGTTGAAGCTTTCCCGAACCTGCGACTTTTCTTACGCCTACTTCCTTTGCACGTTTAGAGGCACTTGCTGTTGACAGGTTAATAAAGTTAATGCATGCAACTATCAGCATAAAAATGGCAATAACGCCAAAAATGTACACATAGCTTGCATTGCCGCCAGGTTCTAATTCAAAATTGGTGTTTGAATATAAATGGATAGAAGTCAAAGGCTGTAATACAAAACCTAATTCATTACCTTTTGTTCTGAATTGCGCAAGACTGACGCCGAATGCCTGCTCAACCTGCGGACCCATATATTTTTCAACCATCCCAGGAAATTTTGCTTCCAGCTTTTTATAGTCATATCCTTTCTTCAACACTATGTATGTAAACATGCCCGACGCCATCCACGTGGGGTCTCTTGCATAAGGAAGATCAGACAGGGGCGCAAAAAAATCAAAATGAAAATGAGAGTTGGCAGGTATGTTTTCAATAACACCGGTTACTTGAAATGATTCATTGTCAATTTTCAGCAGTTTGCCGATCGGTTCTTCCCTGTTGAAATACTTTTGTGCCATATCTTTTGTCAGCACAATATTGTGAGGCTCCATTAACGCTGTTCGCGGATCACCTTTAATGAATGGAAGCGTAAACACGCTAAAAAAATTTGAATCAACTGTGGCGAGCTTGCTTTCTTTGAATGTTTTGTTATTATATGTAATTTTTGTGTCCCCGTTCAGACTTATTCTTGTTGCTTCCTCTACTTCAGGGTAATCATTTTTTAAAGCCGCTGCTACCGGAGGCATTACATTGCCCTCGAATATTTTTCCTCCGTCAATGTTTGCCTTAAAAGCAATGCGGTAAATTCTGTCTGCCTTTTCATTAAAGCGATCATAGCTCAGTTCATCCTGCACATACAACATAATGATGAAGCATGTTGCAATGCCGATAGATAAGCCAAGAATATTAATAGCAGAAAACAATTTGTTCCTGCGAATGTTTCGCCATGCGGTTTTCAAATAATTTTTTAGCATAGCACTTGATTTATCGATCTATGATATTTTGATATCGGTTTTTTCCATTTTCAAATTTTCAAATCATCAAATTTTCAAATTATTCATTCCGTTCTCAAACTCCTCGAGAGCCGCATCTACTCCGTGCGAAGGCTCTTCACCGGGTTTGCCACCGCTGCCTTTATTGCCTGGAAACTTATTGTTGCCAATGCAATGAATATTGCAGCGAGTCCGCCTGCAGCAAATAACCATAAGCTAACATCGATGCGGTAAGCATAATTCTGCAACCACCCGTGCATATAATACCATGCAATAGGTGTAGCAATTGCAAAGGCAATGGCGATAAGGACCACAAACTCTTTCGAGAACAGGTAAACAATATTGACAGACGATGCGCCCAGTACTTTCCTTATTCCAACTTCTTTAATTCTTTGTGCAGCCATGAATGAGGCTAAACCATACAAGCCAAGACAGCTAAGGAATATAGCGATACCCGCAAAAATTTTATACAACTGCGACAACTGGTTTTCCTGTTTATAAAAAGTTGCAATCTTGTCATCGAGAAACTTGTACTCATAAACATAATTCGGAAAAGTTTGCTCCCATATTTTTTTGATCGATTGCATGGTGGATGAAATGTTCGCTGTGGGAAGTTTTATAGAAGCCTGGCGGTACATCGTGCTGTTAGTCGCCATGAGCAACGGTGCCAGGCTATTCCGTAAAGACCTGTCGTTAAAATCTTTGACCACACCAACAACCGGGCATTTTATCAAGCCATTCAGCATGCTTACTTCTTTGCCAATTATATCTTCCGGCTTTTTAAGCCCTAAACTTTTCACGAATGATTCATTCACTAAAAACTCTTTTGTCCAACCCGACGGTTCCAAATTTCTTCCGGCTACTATTTGTAATTTAAAGGTGCGCACATAGTCCTCGTCCACGAATTTGCTGATAGCCTGGAAGTCCTCATCTTTTAACGCATGGTCAAATTTGAATGTGGTAAACATGTTATTGTTGTCTTCTATCGGCGAGTTGGAATTGAAGCTTACGGAATGCACACCATTTAACAATAACTGCTGCTTTAAATAATCTGTCAGCTTTACGCCGGTACTATCAGGACGGTAAGAAACATTTACGATGGCGTCTTTATCGAATCCTAATGGCTGATCCATGAAGAAGTCCATCTGCTTTACAATAATGAGTGTCCCGATGATCAGCGCCTGCGCAATGACAAATTGAAACACTACCAGCCCTCTTCGTAGTGAAATTCCCTTTACCGTATTTACCGTTAGCTTACTCTTCAACGCATTAACAGCATTAAAACGTGCTAAAACAATAGAAGGATAAAAACCGGCAAGTAAGGTCACGACCACTGTTAAAGCCAGAAGAAATGAAATAACTGCCGGATTGGCCAGTATGTTGAATGAAAGCGAAAGCTCTAAAAGTCCATTTACGTAAGGCAATGTAAAAAGCGTGATACCCGCGGCAAGCATCACAGCGATAGTAACTATTAAAAATGTTTCAACGATGAACTGCATTCGCAATTGAGATCTATTACTTCCCAAAACTTTTCTTACACCAATTTCCTTTGCGCGATTGACAGCTTGCGCGGTGGAGAGATTGATAAAGTTTACGCAGGCAATTAAAAGAATAAATGCTGCTATCAGCCACAGTACATTGATCAGCTGATGGCTGATCGTTTTGTTGCTGTAATTTCCTGCTTCTGAATCATAATGCACGGCATTCAATGGTTGTATAACATAGGTGTCTTTATTGTCTGCCGATTGCGCCTTTTGTGCATATGCACTCAATTGTTGATTGAAGTCATTGACGGAAATATTCGGCGGTAACAAAATATAACAACCAAAATCAGGCGCCGATTGATTCCATTGAGGCTGTGCGAATCCGTATTGTTTATCTCCAGTAAAATCTGTTCCCCAGGCAACCGCCATTTTTAGCTGAAAGTCTGTGTTTGGCGGTATGGGTGCGAGAATGCCTGAAACTTTTAGCGGCGTTGCCGGGAACTGAAACAATCCGGCACCCATGCTATAATACCCTGCTATTTTGATGGTTTTGCCCATCGCAGCTTTCCAATTGCCGAAATAGGTTTCTGCAGTCTCTTTTGTGAGCAATACATTGTTCGGATCTTTTAACGATGCATATGAACCTGCCAGTAGCGGGAAATTAAACATGTTAAAGAATGATGGCGTTGTATAAAATACACCGCTCTGTTCCTTAAAATTCTTTACAGCGGTTCCATTATCATCAAGCACCTGCAACTCATCATTGTGGCTTGCATAAACAGGAACAACTTCTTCTAATTGGGGAAATGCCGTTTTCAATCCCTTCGGCATTGGAAAAGGAACATTCTTTGCGTAAGAAACAGTTCCGGCATCCGCATGACGAGATTCAGTCAGCACACGATAGATGCGATCTTTCTTTGCGTGAAAATCATCGAAGCTTGTTTGAAATTGAATGATCATAAATATGATCATACAAACGGCAATGCCAACCGCCAACCCGGCGATATTGATAATACTGTAATTCCTGTTGCGGCCTAAACTCCTGAATGCGGTTTTAAAATAATTCTTAAACATAAAAGTTAATTTCTGATGTCTGATTTATCGATGTCTGATTTTCATTTTCAAATTATCAAATTTTCAAATTGACTACTCCGTTGTCAGGCTCTCTTTGAGAGCCGTAGCTATTCGGTGCGGAGGCTCTTCACCGGGTTTGCGACCGCAGCTTTAATTGCCTGGAAACTTACTGTGAACAACGTGATCAGCAGCGCTGCTAACACCACTCCAACAAAAACTTCAACACTAATGCTCGTTCTGTATTGATAGCTGTTCAGCCACTCGTTCATACAATACCAGCCAACAGGCATTGCGATCGCACATGACAACAATACCAGTATCACGAAATCTTTTGAAAGCAAGCGCCACAAATTAAATACGCTCGCACCAAGCACCTTTCTTACTCCTATTTCCTTCACCCTTTGTTCGGCCGTGAACGATGCCAAACCAAAAAGCCCGAGGCATGAAATGAAAATTGCCAGCACCGCAATGATGGCGGCCAGATTACCTACGAGTTCTTCATAATTAAATTTCTTCGCATACTCTTCATCGGCGAAATGATATTCAAAAGGATAAGCAGGATTGTATCTTTCAAAAATGGGCTTCATTAAAGCAATCGCCTTTGATGCAGACATATTTGGGTTTAGCCGAATATCTAAATCACCCACCCAATCTTTATTGAATATAATAGTGAGCGGTGAGATCGGACGATAAGGCGATTCCATTTGAATGTCAGGTATCACGCCAACAACAGTCATAGGTTTATCGTTCCACTTCAATTGTTCACCCACTGGATTTTTCAGCCGCATGCGTTTTACTGCCGCCTCATTCAAAATAACTGAATTAGAATCGGCAAAATCCCTTGAAAAATCTCTGCCTTGCAATAATTTTATCCCTAATGTTTTTGTGTAATCATATGTAGTGGTTATTGTTGAAAACGGCAGAGATTTTTCGACAGGCTGACTTCCCTTCCATTCCCAACCATTGTTATTGCTGTAAATTTCTGACGGAGGTGAATTGCTTTGACAGATTGAAATGGCTGCGCCTGAACTGAGCAATTCCTGGCGAAGTGATTCAATATGTTTAGCGATGTCATCAGACCAGTATACAGAGATCAATCCTCTATTATTAAACCCGATCGGTTTGTTCTTTCCATATTGTATTTGCTGATAAACGACGATCGTTCCGATCATTAATACTACTGAACTTGCGAACTGGATCACAACCAATATTTTCCTTGGCAATGAACTTCTTTTCCCTGCTTTTAAATTTCCTTTCAACACGCGCACAGGGTTGAAAGAAGAAAGATAAAACGCGGGATAACTTCCTGCCAGCAAACCGGTAATAATCGTGAACAAGATCATGATCAACCAAAAAACAGGGTCGGCTACCTGCAAACTCATTTCCTTATCTGTTAGTTTATTAAAATAAGGCAAAGCAACCGCCACTATACCAAGTGCTAATAAAAATGCAAACGAAGCCATCAACATTGATTCATGTAAGAATTGATTAATGAGCTGCTTTCTTCCTGACCCGACGGCTTTACGAACACCAACTTCTTTTGCTCTTTTTTCAGAACGTGCGGTGCTTAAATTCATAAAGTTGATACAGGCGATCAGCAAAACGATCATACCCAGGATCCCAAACATTCTTACATATTTTATAAAGCCGCCGGTGTTTTTACCATTTTCAAAGTCACTGTAGAGCCTCCACTTTGACATTGGATGAATGAACAATTCCGGTTTGATATGCTTCAATGTATTCTCATCTGTAAAATGAGAGATCACAACATTTTTGATTTTTGCGTTTACACTTGCGGAATTAGCATCAGGATAGAGTTGTACAAATGCTTGCCATGAATTATTACCCCAATTGGTTTTATGATACTGTGTTATCCATGGATAAATCTTTTCCTCTAACTGGAATGGGATTAAATAATCAAAAGAGAGGGAACTGTTTTTCGGTTCTTTGTCCACAACTGCCGTTACTTTCAAATCAGTTTGATTATCGAGCTTGACAGTTTTATTGATCGGATCTTCTTTGCCGAAAAGTATATCGGCTGTTTCTTTTGTTAAAACAATAGAATACGGATCATGCAAAGGATGTTTACTTCCTTCAAGTATGTGTAAAGAAAACATTGAAACAGCTTCTTCACCAATAAAATGACCAAACTTGCTTATCTTCTTTTCACCATAAACCAATGAACGGTTTGAGCCCCAGTCGCACATCGCCACAGCCTTAAAATCGGGAAATTTATTTTTAAGTTCAGCGCCTAAGGGATACGGTATCGCTTCCTGTGAACCACGAACGCCATCAAACGTCTGGTTCATCATTACCTTGTAAATCGTATCGTAATTTTCGAAGTTCTTGTTCGCTGACACTTCATCGTAGATCCATAAGCCGATGATCATTGCCACAGCCATGCCGGTTGCCAATCCCAGGATATTAATAACAGAATAGGTTTTATTCTTTACAATATTGCGCCAGGAACTCTTGAAATAATTTTTAAACATAGAAGTTGATTTCTCGTGCCCGACTTCCGTCAGTCAGGCGGGGATATCTGATCTAATGATGTCTGATTTATCATTTTCGATTTGTCAGATTATCGATTCACCTATCTTGTCACACGGAGGCATTCACAAACTCATTACTCATCACTCATTATTCATTCTTAATCATTCCGTCCTTAACGATTTCACCGGATTCGCCACCGCCGCTTTTATCGCCTCGAAGCTGATCGTTCCAAGAGCAATAAAAACCGCAGCCGCACCAACAAGCACAAACGTCCACCAGCTTATGCTCATCTGGTATGCAAAATTTTGCAGCCATTTATTCACCCCAAACCAGGCTACCGGGGCAGCGATCAAAAACGATATTACCACCAGCTTTAGAAAATCTTTTGAAATCAATGACACAATGCTCAACGTGCTTGCCCCGATAACTTTTCTTATTCCTATTTCTTTAAATCGCTGCCTGATCGTAAATGCGGCCAAACCAAAAAGGCCGAGACATGCGATGAAAACGGAAAGCACCGTGAACAAGCCCAAAACACGCTGGAGATTTTGTTCGGACTGATAAAGCGCAGCAAAATCATCGTCAAGAAATGAATATTGAAACGACTCGTCAGGAATAAGCTCTTTCCATTTTGCAGATAAAGTACTTATTGTTTGTGGCAGGGCAGATGCATTCACCCGCAATGCGATAAAGCCGTAACCTTCGGGCAAGATCTGTATGATCAGCGGTTTTACGTTGTCATGCAACGAAGTGTAATTGAAGTCTTTTACAACGCCGATCACCTTTCCTTTCTTCCCTAATCCCCAGTCGATGTTTTTGCCGATCGCCGCCTGGTCGTTTTTCCATCGGAAAGCTTTTACGGCAGCTTCGTTAATGATAAAGGCTTCGTTGGAATCTGTTGGGAATGCTGTTGAGAAATTGCGCCCGGCGGCCAGTGGAATTTGAAATGTCGGGACAAAATTCTGATCGACAAATATCGAGTTGTAAGAATTTACCTGGTTGTCAGCAAATCCTTCTGGTAACGTTGCGATACGCGAAACAGGTTCCTTAAAAGA
>DASQJI010000427.1:0-4486 GCA_035631175.1 Parafilimonas sp. | reverse complement strand
TTTGTATCCTGTCTTCTTAAGAATGAATGAGGATGGGATCGCCATGACGAAGTAGCTGATGTAAAATGCAAAAGCAACGAGCATTGCCTCCTTCACACTTAACTCGCACGTGAGCTTGAAATACGGGATCAGCACTGAATTGACCCATGTAACAAATCCAAACACAAAAAACAACGAGCCGATGATTATCATAGGCGCATAACTTCCTGAAGAACCACTTCTACCCTTTTTCATTAAAACAAATTTTACTTTGATTTCGTTCTTGCTCTCTTTATTAATTCTGCAACCGGCATGTTTATCTGTGTGCCTATAGGTTTCCCATCCCGGTATGAAATTACCTTTACATGCAAGGCATCTTTAGGGACCACCAATGGCTTTTCATATTTCGGATAAAAGTCATCAGGGTTGGTTTCATCGAATGAGTAATAGATGTCCAGGGGAAGTTGTGTTTGCAATTCAACCACCAGTTGACTATCCTTATTTAATGAGGCGTGGAAGACCGGGTTGTACATGCTGCGCGAATATTTGATGTGCGCGACATCCATTCTTTCAAAGTGGTTTTCCACGCGCCTTACAAAATCAGTCCAATTCTTGTTTTCTGCCGGAGACCAAACGCATTCAGCCACTGCCATTGACCGCGGCCATAACAAGTAGCCGGCTGCGCGCATATTTGTTGTGTGCTCGCTCCACAAACAAGCTTCTCCGCCAAGTATCAAATTCGGATCAACTCCTTTTGGTATGGGATCAAACTTGTATGATTGATCGAACAACAGAGTACCAAATTCGGGCGGTTCCACATAGGGATCGCCCTGCATCAAATCAACATATGTGTATTGCAACGGAGACATTACTACCTGGTGTCCCTGTTTTGCAGCATCAATTCCACCTTGTGTTCCTCTCCAGCTCATAACGGCCGCGTTAGGTGCCAATCCTCCCTGGAGAATTTCATCCCAGCCGATTAATTTTTTCCCTTTTGATTGCACGATCTTCTCAACGCGCTTCACGAAATAACTTTGCACTTCTTCCACGTTCTTTAACCCTTCTCTTTGCATTAAATTTTTTACATCTTCACTCTGCTCCCAAAAATTTTTCGCGGCCTCGTCACCTCCCACGTGGATATATTCGAACGGAAATAGTTGTGCCACTTCTGTGAAAACTTTATCGAGAAAATCATACACTTTCTCGTTCGCAGGGCAAAGTGTATTATCGATTAAGGCGCGGTTGCTGTCACCGCTCCATACCTGGAACTCTTCGCTTGCATTCACAAGATAAGTTCCGGGTGTGCAGGATAATTCAGGATACGATGCCACCGCGGCCATACTATGTGCAGGCACGTCGATCTCCGGCAAAATATTTACAAACCTGTCTTTCGCATATTGAACAAGTTCTTTAATATCCTCTTGTGTATAAAAGCCGCCGTAAGTTTTCGGTTCATCCGCGTCCGGTGCTATCGCGGTCAAATTACCCCATGCTCCTTTGCGTTCAGGTCGCCACGCACCGATCTTTGTCAGGTTGGGCAAGCTTTTTATTTCTATTCTCCAACCCTGGTCGTCTGTTAAATGCAGGTGCAACACGTTATACTTATACTTTACCATGTTGTCAATGAAAGTTTCAACCTGCGCTTTTGTAAAGAAGTGACGGCTTACATCAAATAATAATCCTCTCCATCCAAAACGCGGATAATCTGTAATGTTTACGGATGGAATTGTCCATGAAATATTTTTAACAGGAGATGAAGATTCAATTTCTTTTGGCAACAATTGCAGAATTGTCTGCATTCCATAAAATAAACCCGCTGGCTTGTTTGCAGACAAGGCAACAGCGTTTCGATTCACTTCTAACTTATACCCTTCATTTCCCAGCGTTGCGTCATTTATCAAAGACACAGAGATGTTACCTGCGGATGATGCAGAGGCAGACTTTACGGGCATTTGAAATCCAGTCGCCGTGGAAATTTTTTTTGAAAGAAAATTTGCCACTCGTTTAGCGTCAGCGTCGTTAGTTGTGAGCTCGATCGCGCCGGTCTTTGTAAGGAGAAAGTTACCATCTCCTATCTTCATCGAAACGGGTACCGGAATTAGTGAGATCGTCTTCTCATTTGTTTGACTAAAGACATTCACGACAATTACAGTAAGTAAAGTCGCAATCGTGATCTTTTTCATAGCATTTTCATTTACAAAAAATGTGTTTAATGCATAACAACTGAGCACGAACCAATGCCTCCGCGATAAAAATTAAATTGGACGTTCGGATGATCTGCCAGTAAAGACATTGGTACGGATGTATCTACAATATTTTTCGAGATCATATAGGTAGTTAATCGCTGCCCAAAAGGATTATCGTGCATGCCTGCGTGCCAGATAGAAACTTTTTCTGCCATCCATGTTTCAACTGGCCCAACAGAGATCGCTTTTGTTGGAACAAGTGTGATATTTCCGCCCCCGGATGTGCGCGCATTTTGTGCAATGGTGATCGGATGAAGATCGACAACCCTTGTGGTTAGTTTCCTATATTCCCCGGCAGGTGGAGGATCATCCGTGTATTGGCCTTCGCGTTTTGGCGGGTCATTAAATGCCCAGTGTTTTATGTCGCCCTGGCCTCCTTGCATCACCGCACATCGAACACCATTCCAACTGTTACGATATTCCGTTGTGTCGGCTTTTGGAAAATGCAGATTCGAATCGGGCATCACCAATTCTTTCTTGATGCGATTGAAGCAGAGTTCGCGGTCCGCTTGTTCAAACGATAACGGATGATCGGTTGGAACTTCCTTTCCATCCATAAACCATTCATCCATTCCCCAGAAATGGCCGGATTGAACGGGAATGTTAAGGTCATTGATGATACGCGCGACTAACGGTAATTGCTCCGTTGGCCCGATCGGCCCGCAAATACCTACCGGAGCATCTTCACATGACTGCTTCCAGGCACTCACATACTCGAGCGCTTCAGCGAGATAGAATTCTTCAAGCGTGTCGTACACCACCACTTTGAATCCTGGCCGCGAAAGCTGAAGCATTATTTCGGGAGTTAGTGCCGCCGCTTCTTCAATCAATGCAGTATCCAATGTTGTATAATCCCACCAGCCGGGAGCAATGGAACTTAATTTTCGTGGCATGTGTTTGATTTGAATAAAAAAATTATTATCGCTGACTAGAGAACTTCGAGTGCATCTTCATAGTCTTTATTGACCAGGTAGTCTGCACCGAGTTCTTTTAAAGGATCATCGTCAGCATTGCAAAAGCCAATATGCAAATGCCTCCTCCATCCTTCTGCGTACGTAAAAACTTTCGACATCGCACCAACTTCTAAAGCGACATCTTCCATAGTTTGAAGATATGAATTCATCTTTTGGCTTACATCAAGCCAGCCCTGCTGACTCTTGTGTGCTTTCAAAGCTTCGAGCTTTATCGAATGAACGGCGGTCGTATTTACAAAAGCGCCGGGCGTAATACGGCGCCGAAAATTATCGCGTAACGCATGCGGAAGTGCATGATAGATCGTGCAATCGTAATTATCAGCATCCCGTTCCGGATCCGTTTTGAAGTTAGGCATCCCGCGTGCAAACGTCGCGGTAACTGTCAGCCGGCAAGTATTTACATGATCTTCCATATAATCTTCCGGGGAATGCGTTAATACAACGGTGGGCTTTACTTCCCGAATTATCGTGGCGACCTTCCGAAGAATATTTGCGTCGTACAAAATCTCGAGATCGTCGCAAAACGGATGATGAAAATGCGCGCCGAGAATTTGCGCGGCATTTTTTGCTTCCTGCAATCTTATCTGCTTTGTTTCGTCCGAAGAATAATTGGTGCTTCCGCAATTACCGGACGCAATGTTGAGATAATGTATCTCATAACCGGCCTTCTGTAACAGTAATAACGTTCCCGCCATCATCAATTCAATGTCGTCAGGATGGGCAGCTATGGCAATTGCGGTTTTCATTCATCGCATGTTAGTCCAAACATAAAACTTCTATTCGCGATTGAAAGTTGATAACCAGGAAATTTTTCGCAGGGCGACGACGTTGGAACAAACGTTCTAACATATTCTCGGCAATTGTTCGCCGGCTAGCATATTCACCACCCTTCGGCCGCCGATCTTACTGTTCAAAACAACTTGTTTCCGATGTTGAGGCACCACCTCTCCTATTATTGCAGCCATGGAACCCTGTTCCCAGTTTTTTAAATGCGACACGAATGCGTCAGCCACCGACGCTTCAACTACCGAAACAAACAATCCCTCATTTGCTACGTAAAGGGGATCGAGGCCAAGCATTTCACAGGCTCCGTATACCTCTTCCTCAACTGGAATATCTTTTTCATTGATGTTTATACCAACATTCGCATCCCTGGAAACTTCGTTCAGCACGGTTGCCACGCCGCCCCGCGTCGGGTCCCGAAGAAAATGAATTTTTTCTCCAAACAAATCAAGCAATTCGGTCACGATTTTCTTCAGCGGCCGACTGTCGGTTGTGATCGATGTT
>DASQJI010000426.1:0-7390 GCA_035631175.1 Parafilimonas sp. | reverse complement strand
GGGCTTGTTGTTACCGGGATAAACGAAGTGGGATTCTCGCCTAGCGCATATTGAACCTCCCACGTTGTGGTTCTGCCTGCGCTCTCATCGAGCGATTGCAATAAAAAATGCAGAGCAAGATTTGTTTTGCCAATTGTGTTGTTGATATGAATTAAGAAAGCTGCGCCCGGATCGTAACCTGTGGCACTGGTTTGCTTTACACCGAGTGCCCTGTTGGTGCATGAATTTTGTGCGACCGCGTCACTGCTTGCTGTTAATGTTGTAGCACTGGCGTAATTCTTAAATCCGGAGGACGTATTGTTCCATGTTGTGGGACTGCTAATGAACGTTGCATCCGCTCCGGCAGACGTAGACGTCGATGAGATCTTTACTGATACACCTGTTGGCAATCCGTTGGCGAGATCGTCAAAGTTTAACGTGAAAGGTGAAGAGCTCAATTCAATGCCGCCACCAACGACCTGGTCGGTTGCGGTTACATCCGACAAATTTCTGATCATGAATTCTTTGGTGCTGCCATACAACTTCGCATATCCGATCCAATCACTTGTGTCTGTCGGCAAATTATTATTCGCAAATGTTGCTGCGGACGATGTGAACAGACTCATATTGCCCGAAGCATCGGTCAATGTTCGATTGCCGGAGTAAGTGGTGCCACCGGTTGCAACGGCTGCTGAAATTTTGACCAGCGTGCATTCGATACTAGACAAGTTTGAAGAGAGCTGCGCAATTGAAAGCCGCTGCGGCACGACAGTTCGACCGGTTGCAACAGCGGCCGGTTTGATCGTCCCCAAAGCTTTAATTTCAAGGGACCCATTATAATCGAGCAATGAGTCACCGGTGACATCGAGTACGATCGAGTCGCCTAAACTATAAGCAATTGTTCCGCCGAAATAAACGGAGATGCCCGCGTTCCCATCCTGGAGGATCACCGAACCTGATGAAATGTTTTTGTTCGATGCATCAGATATTACAACGCCTGCAATTTTATACGCCCCAAGTTTAACGCCGCTGCCGCTGTACATGCTTCGAATGTTCGCGATGCTTGTTAATGTAGCCGGACCTCCGTTGCACCGGGTATTGTAAAATTGCACATCGCTTGTGTCGCGGACATAAAGTTGTTTGGAAGAATTATAAACGGAATATACAGCCGTTATACTTCCATTGCCGTTCGGGAGAGCCGCTCCTGCGAACGAAGCAAATCCGCTGGTCCGCAGGATAATACTTTTGTTGGAACAATTTTTCAAAAGGTAACTAACCGCATTCTTCGATGTGGAAGTATCAGCGTAAACTTTTGATGTGTCAGTCTCACTGAACTCAAAATTTTCCAGCCGGATGAGCGTGTTCTGATATTCGTCATTCAATTCAGTTATATCAACGGTTGTTGGAGTAACCGCGTCCCCGTAAACGCCTTTGATCACGTACTGATCTTTGATAGAACCAGCAATGGGATTGATATTGTTATTTGCGTCTTTGCTGCCACCAATTTCTATCAGCTTGTTATCGTCATACATGATCAGGCCTTTCAATTTTACAAATACCCGTCTGCCTTCCGGATATGAAGTGTATAAATTATAATCGTCGATGTTGATGGCAATGCCGCCACTGGTATCTTCTATAATGACCTGCTTGTAAAAATTTCCGGAAGAATCATTAGCAATAACAACTCCTTCAATTATATCGTCGGTTGAGATGATCTCGTAACTGCCGAAAATGTGCTGTGCTTTTAATTGAGCAATCGTCAAGGTAGGAGTGAGATTTGGCGGAGCATATGGTGGTGGCGAGTCAAATTTCTTGTTGCAGGCAAAACAAGCAATGGAAAAGATTGTAAAAACGTTACAGGTAGTAAGGAGAGATTTCGTTTTCATCTTACAAGATTTAGGGTTGAAAAAATTTAAAAACGCAAAGCAGCACTGGCAAAATAGTTTAGGCCATATGCATAAAAGTATTTGGGTGGGAATTTGCCGATATCTGACGTTGAGTAATCGAATCGCAGTTGCTCATATCCACCCGAAATGATGTTTTGGTTGTTAAGCAAATTGTTTACGCCGGCATAAAAAGAAAGATACACCGCTTTCCTGCCGAAACCCGATCCAATGTACGCATGGCGGATCTTCCATGAATATCCTGCGAAAGCATCGACTGTATATTGCGGATGTAATCGCTGCTGATCAAGTACCGAATTCCATTTTTCACTTTCCGGTGAAAGGTCATCGGTTGCGAGCGAGGTGCGCCGCAGCGGGTTAAAATCCAGCCACAACTGGTCAAAGTAATTTCCTGTCAAATTCACAAACCAATATTTCGGCGACTTGTAGCTCACGGTGAAGCCGTAAGCTTCCTGCGGTGATGAGGCTATTCGATAATTTTTTGAATAAACCGTCTCCACCTGCAAAATAGTCGACGAGTTATCGGCTGAGACGATGCCTTTTTGCCGGCTGTTGTAATAATACCTGCCGATGGAAGCAGCGCCGCTCAATGACAGGTTTCGCGCAACATTCGCATCAAAACCGAATTCAGTTCCGAAATATAAACGATCAATGTTGCTCAGTGCATAGTTCACGAAATCCTGGAATTCGTCGTGATAGAAAGTAAGGACGTTGAAGCCATGTTTCGTTTGTGTGTAATAACCAACAAGGTGAATTTTGAGCCGCGGCGCATTTAGAATATAGCCGCCTTCAGCAGTCAGTATTTGTTCATTCGTTAAACTATCCTGCAACGCATCTCTCGTGCGCGGCGAGATGTATGCGTCGTCGTAATAAGGCGGGCGCGTTATCAATGCGCCACTTGCATACAAATAATTCCTTCCGTTGATCTTATAAGTGAAACCACCTTTTATTCCATAATTGTAGAAAACATTTGACGGAGATTTGCCGTACGAATTATCAGGAAAGAGCCCATTTTTTACATTCCCGGTCCGACTGAATATTGTTTGCGAACCTTCGCCGGCAATAAAAAAGTCTACCCTTGAAAAACGAAAAAGAAACTGCGACCAAACCGCCGCCCTGTTTATATTGATGTCATAATTGTAACCATACTTGTCGCCGGTCTTGACGATTTGGTTGGGTTGATTCAAATCGTTTTGATATGCATTGGCATCATTTGGAAATTCTCGCTGGGCGAACTGGTTTAGGTCAACCCAAAACGAACCACCGAGCAGGTCTGCGATTCGTTGAAAATAATTGTTGACCAGTGATTGATAACTCAGTCCTGCGGTGAGGTCGATCGTGTTATTTAACCGGGCATTCAAGACTGTACTGAGAGATATCTTCTTACTGTTAGTCACTCTTTCGCCCTGGATATAATAAGAACGATTGCCGGTTACTGTGTTTCCCGTTACGCCATTTGCATTGTGTACCGTAGTAATATTTTCGCGATTGATGTTGTAAAGATTTTCCCAATCTATCTGCCGCGATGCTTCATTGTTTTTCAGGTTATCGGCTACCTGTTGCTGCTGCTGCGGATCATTAGCATAGTAGCTGGGCAGGTAACGATAATAATCGGGCCTTGGATCCGGCGCATTGAACCAGTCAAGACTCGCCGAAGATTTTTCTCCGAACGAATAACTCAATGAAGTTGTAACGTCTGTCTTATTGTTTATACGAAAATCATGCGTGAGAATTATTACCGGCTGATGCGTTTTGCTGATGTTCGCATTCCGTTTTTTGCCATTTTGATAACCCCAATACGGATTGTAATAATGTGTGCCGGCGAGATCGATCATCTCCTGGGTGGATGATCCTTGCCTCGCGCTTTCAGTCGGCGCGAAAAAGCTAATGAATGACACTATTTGCCTTTGCCCGATCTTTTTGTCAACGGCACCAAACCAGCTCCATCCATCAAAGTATGTTCCCGGCGCATAGCCTTCGTTTGCATACCTGCGACTACCGGAGACGGTAAATGCCCAGCCTTTTTTATTGAGACCTGTGCTGTGCGTGAAAGTAACGCGGTGGTCATAGCTTCGATTTGAATAGGCATAGCCAAAACTTGTTTGAGGCTTTTGCTTACTCGCGCGTACATCAATATTTGTTGTGCTGCCAATATCACCAAAAGAGAAAGTGTTGAATCGCACTCCGATCGTTATATCGCGGTTATGAAAGACGTCGTTCAGTCCGCTCCACAAACCGGAAGCAGCAAAACCGTTGCTGACGTCGTTCATGGGAATGCCATTGATGAATGTGGCTGAATGATCGCCGTTGTATCCTCTCATCCGGAAACGCAATGCACTGAAATTAAAACTTGCGGCGTTGAAGAAAGGATCCCGGCCCGCCGTTAGCAAAGAGGAAACAGTTTGACTGCTTCCATCGTTGAGCTCATTATCATCAAGTGAGATCACCGGGATATTGTCAAGCAAATTGCCCTTTATGTCATCGATTATTACAGAATCGGGGCTTGCAATTGTATCTGTAATGATTACGTTTTGAGCTTTGGAAATTCGGGCAATGCTGACAAACAGCAGAGCCAGCAGCAGCTTTGTCATACAGGGTTGAGTTGAAGGGTTTACAATAGTTGGTGACCAAATCTAAAAAGATTATTTCGGAAAACAAACAAATAAAAAGTCGCGGCTCAAAAAAAAGTTTGTTTAGGTTTGTAGCCCCTAAACTGTTTTATGAAACCCGCATCCCTTCTCCTTGTTGCTTTATTTGCATGCAACATTTTACCCGCCCAAAAGCAGTCGTATAAAACTGCGATCATCGCGTTTTACAATCTTGAAAATTTTTATGACACGGTTGACAATCCTAATGTGAATGATGAAGAGTATCTTCCCAATGGGCCCAAAAATTATAACAGTAAGGTCTATCGAACAAAAGTAGAACACCTTGCCACGGTGATCTCCCAGATAGGGATTGACGTAAATCCGGATGGGCCTGCGATCGTCGGTGTTGCTGAAATAGAGAACGACACTGTTTTGAATGACCTTGTGCATCACCCGTTAATAAAAGACCGTAATTACCAGGTGGTGCATTACGATTCGAAAGACATACGCGGCGTAGATGTGGCGCTTCTGTTTAATCCAAAATATTTCAAACCAATTTTCAGTAAAAAGTTATTTGTACAAATGCCACGTGGTGCGAAGCAATCATATTTTACACGAGACATTTTGTGGGTCTCGGGCATACTTGGCGATGATACGATTCATGTGTTTGTGAATCACTGGCCGAGTCGTGTCGGAGGTGAACAAAGGAGCGCACCCGGCAGAGCTGCTGCGGCGCTTGTTGATAGAAGAATGATCGATTCACTTGAGCACAATGGCAAGCGGGCGAAGATCATTGTTATGGGCGATCTAAATGACGATCCGATCAGTCCAAGCGTAATGCGTGTGTTGAATGCGAAAGGGAGAGTTGACGACATATCGCCCGGCGATCTGTACAATCCGTGGGTTGAGTTGTATAAGAAAGGACTTGGAACGCTTGCTTACCAGGACGCGTGGGGGTTATTCGACCAGATCATTATAAATTCTTCGTGGCTCGACAAAAATCAAACAGGTTTCTTTTATTATCAACAACACATTTTCAACAAGGCATTCCTGATTGAAAATATTGGAAAATATAAAGGATACCCGATGCGCACCTGGGATGGCAACACGTACCGCGGAGGTTACAGCGATCATTTTCCCACTTACATAGTTGTATTGAAAAGAGTGGAGGATGTAAGTGCATCATCGCGTTAAATTGTTCACCATCTTATATTAACAATGACAGGCAAGCTTCATTCCTTTAGTTTGCAGATCTATCCTGCTGATATGCCATCGGCCGAGGTTAGCGGAAAATAACTGATCGAAGTTTTTTCCGCCGAAAGCAATGTTTGTTGGATTGGATAGGGTGTGTGCTTCCCAGTCATCGATCAGCAATGAAACTTCCTCGTCTTTATTTACTTTAAAGATCGAGTTGGGCGCATAACAGGCAACATAAAGATTTTGTTCAGCATCGAAGGCAATTCCATCAGGGCACGTTTGTGGAAGCGTACAAAACACTTCGCGTTTCCCTGCGCTGCCATCGTTGTTGATCTCAATTCTTTCAACGCCGGGCAACCATGTACAGACAAGGTATAAATATTTTTCATCAGCGTCGAGCGCAGCACCATTCGCAAAATTGAACGGACCGCCATGCCAAACCTTACCGGTGCCATCTTCATCAAAGCAAAAAATTTTTCCCGTCACTTGCCTGAACGCGCCGCTCTCGGTAACGAATAATTTTCCATTGCGGCGGAAGACTGCATAATTCGGGATATTGAAATTCTCACCTGCTGCGCCGGTAGCAAATTTTTCAAGTTTATTATTTGATACCGTCAATTTCCAAACGCATTTATTTTTCAGGTCACATACTGCAAGCCACGAGGCATCGGGTGAAAAGGCAATGCCAAGGATAAAACCCTTCGTGTTATTAACTTCTTCCACATCTCTGCCATCGCTGGAAATGCGGTAGATCTGGCCGCCCTCACCACCTGCCCATACTGAACCATCCGGATGCACAGCAACGCATTCAGGATGATCGAGTCCATCCGCAAAAATGGCGACGTCTTCAATTCTGATTTTCATAGTCTTTTATGCGATAGTTTTAAAAAGCCAAATCTGCAATCTGCAATCGAAAATCAAAACATCCCCGATCAACAGCATGTGCATTTAACGATGATTCCGTTCGGTCATGAAGGTCAAAAATCGTAGATCGTAAATCGTACTTCGTAAATACAAAATCTGCAATCGCAAATCTGCAATCGTAAATCATCTTTTACTTCCCTGTATCGTTATCCCCAATCCGCCATCGATCCTGACCGCTTGCCCGGTGATGAAAGAAGCTTTATCATCACACAGATACAAGATCAACTCAGCCACTTCTTCTGGTGTCCCAATACGTTTTGTAAGGTGCATATCGATACATTCCTGCATCACTTCACCCGGATCTGGTGAAAGTGAGATTGAATCGCGCAGCATCGGCGTGTCGATCGTGCCCGGACAAACAGCTACGCAACGAATATGCGGTGCATAATCAACAGCGATGCTTCTTGTTAAACCAAGTATTGCGCTTTTAGCAGTTGTATACGCGGCTACATTTTTCTGACTCAAAAAAGCCTGAACACTTGCCACATTGATGACAACGCCTTTTTGTTTTTTTTCCATCAACGGAATCGCGTATTTCGAGCAGAGAAAAAAACTCTTCAGATTTACATTCATCACATGATCCCATTCATCAGTTGCTGTTTCTGTCACTGAACCATACCGTTGGATGCCCGCATTGTTTATTAAAAAATCGAGGGTTGAAAATCTTTTGGCAATGTTTTGAAATGCTTCTCTCACTTGTGCCTCATCTGACACATCACACTTTAAGCAGAGCATTCTCTCGTCTTTTACATCTGGCTTGTGCTCGATGTCAAGTGTTACCACGGTAGCGCCTTCGTC
>DASQJI010000425.1:0-8657 GCA_035631175.1 Parafilimonas sp. | reverse complement strand
CAGAATCTTACGAACTGTAAAAAATCGTTTTGGCAGCACTGCTGAGCTTGGCATCTATGAAATGATGGGCAACGGTATGAGGATGGTCAGCAACCCTTCAGAAATTTTGATCCCGCAAAAAGATGAGGTCTTAAGCGGGAGCTCGATCGCAGCGGGTATGGAAGGTCTGCGTCCTTTGTTGATCGAAACGCAAGCGTTGGTCACCCAAAGCGTCTATGGAACGCCACAGCGAACGTCTACAGGCCTCGATTCCCGCCGATTACAATTGCTACTTGCTGTGCTGGAAAAACGCGGCGGCTTTCATTTTGGTGTGAAGGACGTGTTTGTGAATATTGCCGGAGGGTTGCGGATTGAAGATCCCTCAATCGATCTTGCGGTTATTTGCGCATTGCTTTCATCGTATGATGACACATCTATTCCGCAAAATATTTGTTTTGCAGGTGAGGTGGGCCTTAACGGCGAGATCAGGGCGGTGAACCGTGTTGAACAGCGAATTGCCGAGGCAGAAAAATTAGGTTTTGAAAAGATCTTCATCTCACCATTCAATAAAAAATCACTTAACAGAAGTCAATTCAAGATAGAAGTTGTCGCGGTAGCAAAAGTTGACGAACTTTATCGTCTTCTTTTTTAACTTCTAAAACCCTAAACCAAATGACCGCGACAAAAAATTATTTGGATGACCTCCTGCACCTGTTTTTTCCGCATACTTGTTCAGGTTGTGGCACCGAAGTCCTGAATAAAACTGACGTGCTCTGTGCCCGTTGTCTCCTTCAATTGCCTCTCAGCAATTTCTTTCTGCATGCAGGCAATCCGGTTGAAAGGATCTTTTATGGCAGGTTGCCGGTTGAGCGCGCCGGCAGCGCCTTTTATTTTAACAAGGATTCGTTGCTTCAGCATCTCGTCATCCAATTAAAATATAAAGGGAACCAATCGGCAGGGATCTACCTGGGAAAATTATTTGGGCATGCCCTCGCGCAGTCGAAACGTTTCGATGATGTTGACCTAATAATTCCAGTTCCATTAAACGAGAAAAAATTATTTATCCGCGGTTACAACCAGGCTGCCCTGCTCGCAAAAGGGATTAGCGAAGCATGGCGAAAGCCAGTAAGCGAAGACGCCGTTGGAAGATTTTTGTTTACTGAAACTCAAACTCACAAAGACCGCGTTTCAAGATGGCAGACAATGGAAGGCGTTTTTACGGTAACCGATGCAACCGCATTAACAAATAAACACGTATTGCTGATCGACGACGTCATCACCACTGGCGCCACGCTGGAAGCATGTGGTTCAAGCGTCATCAAAGTACCCGGGACAAAGTTGAGTATCGCCACCCTCGCTTATACGATTTAATGTTATATGTTTGGTTGAATGAAAACGCTTTTCGGAAATTTTCTTCTACTGTTGTTGACCGGAACTGTCCCTTTCATTTCGTGCACAAAAGACTCATTGATCACATCACCCGACGCACTCATTGGTTTATCTGAGGACACATTGCATTTTGACACTGTGTTCACGTCTGCCGGGTCTGTCACGCAATCGCTGAAGATCTTCAATTTGAATGATCAAACCCTTCGGCTGAGCAAGATCGAACTAATGGGCGGCGGTTCATCTCCGTTTAGTATTAACGTCAACGGCGCGCAAGGTGAATCTTTTTCGAATATAGATATTGCAGCCAACGACAGCATTTATGTTTTTGTTTCAGTGCACATCGATCCGAACCAGCAGAATATGCCATTCATTGTACGCGATAGCATTCACATCAGTTATAATGGAAATGATGTTTTTGTGCAGTTAGATGCTTACGGGAGAAATGCGCACTTTTTAAAAAACGTAGTTGTCTCGCATGATTCAATCCTTGCCGGTGAACTACCGTTTGTTGTTCTCGGTTCACTGACCGTGCAGGCGGGAGTTACATTGGCGATAAATAAAGGAGCACAAATATTTTGCCACCAGGATGCGCCCATCATCATCAATGGCACACTGAAAGTGAACGGGGAAAAAGCGCCGCGCTCACAGGTTGTGTTCACCAATGACCGCCTTGATGATCCCTACAAGTTTTTTCCGGGCAGTTGGCCCGGCATAGTTTTCTCCAGCAGCAGCATAGGTAATGAACTCAATTCAGCGATCATAAAAAATGCGACGCAGGCACTGACGGTGTACGGCAATGGAAGTTTCTCAACGCAGCTAACATTGAACGCCTGCATCATCAGCAATAATTCTTTGGGCGGAGTGAAAGCGGTGAACAGTAACGTGTTTGCACAAAATTGCCTTATCACAAATTGCGGTTTGAACAATGTTAGTCTAAACGCAGGCATTTATAACTTCATTTACTGCACCGTGGCCAGTTATTCGTACGACTTGTTATATCATGAAGCGCCCGTTTTACTTATCAGCGATACAATAAGCAATTCGCAAACAGCTCCTCTCTTTGCGCGGTTCACGAACGATATTTTTTATGGAGAAAGCGGCTTGTTTAACGATGAGATCGAGCTAATACAAAATGGTAACAGCTTTGATGCTGGTTTTGACCATGTTCTTTATAAAGCACCGGGGCTTGATGGATCGTTGTTTCAAAACAGCATTGGCGGCGCCGATCCCGGTTTTGCAAATATTGATACCGAACACAGTCTGTTTGATTTTCATTTGCAGCCTGGCTCCATTTGCATTGATGCAGGCAAATCTTTATTTGTCGACACCGACCTCGAAGGCAGTCCGCGTAACGTGGGTGGCGGACCCGATTTGGGTTGTTATGAATTCCAATAGTTATAACTTCGCTTTCTCATTTTAAAAGATTTAATCATGAAAACGATTTCCGCACTACTCGCCCTCGCTCTTTTCTCGTCCCACACGCCTGTTGCTACAAACACCATTTATAATTTCAAAGTAAAGGCCCTCGATGGAGGCACGATAGATTTTTCGCAGTTCAAAGGCAAGAAGATATTGGTGGTAAACACAGCTTCGAAGTGCGGCTTTACGCCTCAATACGAAGGCCTCGAGAAACTGTACGAAAGCCATAAAGATAACCTGGTGATCGTAGGATTTCCTTCAGACAACTTTGGCGGACAGGAATATCAACAAGATGAAGAGATCGCCTCTTTCTGCAAAAAGAATTATGGCGTTACTTTCCCGCTCACCACAAGAGTTGATGTGAAAGGACCCAATGCGACGCCTGTTTTCAAATATCTCTGCAGCAAATCAGAAAATGGAGTGTTGGATGCAGAGATCAGTTGGAACTTCAATAAATTTATCATCGATGAACATGGCAACCTCTTACAGCATTTTGACAGCAAGGTAACACCGGATAGCCCGGAACTTTTAAAGTATATAAATAACTAAACGAATCTCAATATCAAAAATTAAAATGCCCCGGTGGTTCGGGGCATTTTCGTAATTATCGTTACTTCTTTTTCTTTCGCTCGTTCAGATATTCGTTTGGAAAGTAGAATTTCAGATTCAGTTCAATAAAGCTCATCTTATTGATCTCGTATGCCTGGTCTTTGTTGGGTAAGAAATTTGTGAACCCATGATGATAAGCGAGTGCAACTTCAGCAGAATTCTTAAAAGTTAAGCCGACGCCGAGTTGAAGAGCCCAGTTAGTGTTTGCGAGGTCATACGCATATTGTTTATTCGTTTTCCTTCCATATTTGATGCTATGCTTGCTTGATTCTTCCCGCACAAGTGAGCTTGAGCCGGTGGCAGAATCAAAGGAATAGTAAAGAACGTTTTTTGTGACTGATCCTCCTAACCCAACCTGCATGTTCATACCGCCGTATACTTTAAGGCCTACATTTTTGTCAAGCGGAAATTTCCATCCAATGCCGAAGGGAAAATTAATAAATAGTGGCTTGTATAAATATTGATAAGCCGTATCCTGGTAATAATAAGATAGCGAATCCCGTTCGTAAGCCTGGTGTCGAAGTCCGGCGCCCATATACAGAAAATATCCAAACTGCGTATGATATTCGAGCCCGCCTATCATCTGCCATCCAAAACCTCCGTCATCCTTTTCTATCCCGGTTGTGCGTGTAATGCGGATGTCTGTATAGTTTGCTCCAGCCTGGCCGTAAAAACTAAATTGAGCGTTAGCAGCACCGAACACACAAATGCAAACCATCAGCAGCAAGTGCCTCATAGAGAATTTTTTTGCAAATAAAAGCATTTGTTATCTATCGAAGATTTAATCGGCTATAAACTTCTTTTTATCTTCGTTACATGGTAACCAACTTGAGCGAACAGCATAGTTTGGTCAGCAATTGGATGAGTGAGCTCCGCAGCACCGAGATACAAAATGACCGTTTACGTTTTCGCCGGAATCTCGAACGAGTAGGCCAGGTAATTGCTTATGAAATAAGCAAAACACTGGAATGGAAAGAGCAGGAGATCCAAACTCCCTTGGGCTCCCATAACAGCAAAGTGCTTACAGAACAGCCTGTACTTGCAACGATCTTACGCGCCGGCTTGCCTTTACATCATGGATTACTTTCTTATTTTGACAGGGCTGATAACGCATTCATTTCAGCTTATCGCAAACATCACCGCGACGGAACTTTTCAAATCAGTCTTGAATATCTCAGCTGTCCATCGATAGATGACCGGATCGTCATCATGTGTGATCCGATGTTGGCGACCGGAGCATCGGTTGTAGCAGCGTTACGCTCTTTGCAAACCGTTGGAAACCCCTCACAAATTCACATCGCCTCGGCCATTGCCGCGACCGTTGGAATTGAATATGTTTTACGCGAATTCGGCGAGAAGCTTTATATTTGGTGTGGCGATATCGACGATGAGTTAACTGCCAAAGGATATATTGTTCCCGGTTTAGGTGATGCTGGTGACCTGGCTTTCGGCCCCAAAACTCAGATTTGAAAAATTGTTTTTATTGCAGCGGTATGTGGTCGAAACCAGTCTTTCAATTTATGATTAATTTCCCAAAACTCTGAGCTATGAAAGTAAGGTTACTTGTTGTGTGTTGTTTACTCATGGGAGAACTTCAGGCACAGGATCCTCATTTTTCCCAATTCTTCTCTTCACCAATGACATTGAACCCGGCATTTACGGGAAAGTTTGATGGAGTGCTGCGTGCAGCAGGTAATTACCGCAATCAATGGCCCACCATAAACAGGGCGTATGTTACCGCCACCGCTTCAGTCGATTTTCCACTATTGGCAGGTCATATTCCGTTCACCGACACATGGGGCGTTGGCTTAATGGGATACACTGATAAAAGCGCAGACGCTGCCGTGTCGTTCAGTTATTTCTCCTTTTCGACAGCTTATCATAAAGGCTTGGATGAAGACGGTTTTCATCAACTTGGCGCGGGATTTCAGGTCACATATTCCAACATGCTGATCAACACAACCAAGTTAAAGTTTGAAGACCAGTTAACACCGTTTGGCTTTACAGGAACCACCTCCGAAATTTTCAATAACACAACACTTAAATCAAACTACGTCGATGTGAACGCCGGTATATTGTATACCGCCAGCACCACGGATAAGAACAATATGTATGCGGGTGTGAGTCTTTACCATATCAACAGGCCAAAACAAGAGTTTACCGGTGTGAACTATGATTTGTATCCGAGGGCAACGCTACATGCAGGTGGATATTTTCCTGTAGGGCAGGTAACCACGCTACACCTAAGCGGATTGTTCAGCACACAGGCAGGTGCGCATGAAACACTGTTAGGCGGCGCAATGCAATTTGTTGCAGGTAATCCCGACGCTGACAAGCCAACCAGTTTCTACGGGGGAGCATGGATGCGTTTCGGCGATGCGCTGATCCCGTATGTTGGGTTAGAGTACAGCGACGTGCGAATTGGAGTTTCGTACGATATAAATGTGTCCGATCTTAAAACAGCTTCACAAAGCCGCGGCGGAATTGAAATCTCACTTATCTATATCACCCGCGCCGCCGAAGGCAAAGGAGTGCCTTGTCCCAAGTTCTAGAATAAGAAATAAGAAACCTGAAATAAGGAATAAGAAAGTAAGCGATTTGAAGCTCCGCAATCGGTTATGAAAGATGCATGATGTTCGCCGCATTGCGTTGGAAATAACTTTTCACAAGCGTGCGGATCATCTCATTCTCAGGGTATATCGTGAGAAAATTTTTGAGGTGTATTGGATCGAAATTCTCATTGTCGTGTGGCAGCATTCCCATGCCGTAAAATTTGCCATTCTCAACAAGCACGCAACTTTTTTGATTACCGATAACCGGTGGCTCCACGATCGCAAATGTTCCCAAATTCTTCTGCAGAAAAGTCACCGCGGTTATCACGCGTTCGTTATAATCGTGCCGGTCGAGGTATGGCGTGAGTTGGGATTGCTTTTCCAGGAAACACAGCGCGGGATGTAGTTGAAATTGCTTCACCAGCTTCCATAGAGTCCGGTGCGCATCGGCTAACAAGGTGAAGTTGGCAACCGGCTCAATATGCTTGCGCTTTTTGTCTATCGCCAACCGTTTGAAACCGATTGAGTCTTCAAACAGGTAAATGCCGTAGAATTGATCTGCTCTTTTTTGACTGAAATTATATTCCGGCCAATATTTTTTTATCTCAATGCTTTCCAGGATGAATGCGGTAAATTCAGTCGGGCATTCAGTAAAACTGATCGAGTATATGTTTCGAAGAAATTCCTGTCGCTTTCTTCCGGTATTCAAACCCGTAAAATGGCTCAACACTCTTTTCTTCAAACATTTCGCTTTGCCGACATAAATTATTTTTCCCTTTGCATCGTGGAAATAATATACACCCGGAACGTACGGCAGCTTGTTGATGTAATCCCTTGGCAGGTTCGGCGGTAATATCTGTTCGTGATTGTCTCTTTTCAAAAAGTCTTTTATCAGCTTCTCCCCTCCTTCCTCCAATATTTTTTGAAAAAGAACAGCAGTTGCATCAGCGTCGCTGCCGGCGCGATGACGGTGCAATATGGGAATGTCGAAAGTCTTGCATAAATGCCCGAGCCCATACTTGTGCAAACCCGGGAAAGCTTTGCGGGCAAGCTTAAGCGTACATAATTTTTTGGGTAACCAGTGAAATCCGTTTTCCATCAGGTGATGGCGGATGAATGTATAGTCGAAATTTACGTTGTGGGCGATAAACACGCGGTTACTCAACAGGTTGAAAATATGCAGAGCCACGTCAGAAAAGTTGGGCGCTACTAATACAGCATCATTCGTTATGCCGGTGAGGTAAGTGATGTATGAAGGGATCCGCCTTCCGGGATTGATGAGCGTTTCGTAACGTCCCTCTACCTCGGTACCGTTGTGAAGAATGATCGCTATTTCAGTGATCCCGTTTTCTTCCGGATGGCTCCCAGTGGTTTCTATGTCAACTATCGCATACATGTCTTTAACCTATTGCAAAATACTTTGTTTTCGGCGACCAATAAGCAAACGTTGAAAACTATACCCTCAATAATATATTTTTGGGCTGCGAGGAAGTGAGGAAAGCGGGTGCCGGGCCACAACTAAACAAATAAAAAATTGTGAGAAGTTTCCATGATTAAAAAGAGAGTTCTTATAACGGGGGCAGCCGGGTTCCTGGGTTCTCATCTGTGCGACAGGTTTATACAGGAAGGTTACCATGTTATTGCGATGGATAACTTGATCACGGGCGATCTGCGCAATATTGAACATTTATTTCCCCTGCCGCAGTTCGAATATTATTATCATGACGTAAGCAAGTTCATTCACATACCCGGCAAGCTTGATTACATTTTGCATTTTGCTTCGCCTGCGAGCCCCATCGATTATTTAAAGATTCCCATTCAAACTTTGAAAGTTGGCTCGTTGGGTACGCACAACTGTCTCGGGTTGGCCAAGGATAAAAATGCAAGGATCCTGGTTGCGTCCACGAGCGAGGTTTACGGCGATCCATTGGTACATCCGCAACCAGAAGAGTATTGGGGAAACGTCAACCCCGTCGGCCCGCGGGGCGTGTATGATGAAGCCAAACGTTTCCAAGAAGCGATCACCATGGCGTATCACACATATCACCAGGTGGAAACAAGAATTGTTCGCATCTTCAACACGTATGGCCCGAGAATGCGTTTGAATGATGGAAGGGCATTACCGGCATTCATCGGGCAGGCGCTGCGCGGCGAGGATCTTACGGTGTTTGGGGACGGATCTCAAACCCGTTCATTTTGTTATGTCGATGACCAAATCGACGGCATTTATCGTTTGCTTCTGAGCGATTATGCATTACCGGTCAACATTGGAAATCCAAATGAGATATCACTGAAAGATTTTGCGGAAGAGGTTTTGAGGGTAACAGGTGCAGCGGCTAATATCATTTACAAACCGTTGCCGCTTGACGATCCAAAACAGCGACAACCGGATATTACGAAAGCAAAGCAACTGTTGGGATGGCAGCCTAAAGTTGAGCGTGCAGAAGGTTTGCGAAACACGTACGATTACTTCAAGGCACTGCCCAGTGAAGAATGGCATAGACAACCAAAAGAATTCTCAAAGAAATGATCAGCGACGAATTGCAAAATAAAAAAACAAAGCTTGCGGTAATAGGGCTGGGTTACGTGGGTTTGCCTGTGGCCCTTTATTTCTCAAAAAAAATTTCGGTGATCGGCTTTGACATCAACGAAAGGAGGATCCGGTCGTTGCGGGATAAAATCGATCCGAATAAAGAAATAGACCCGGCT
>DASQJI010000424.1:0-1512 GCA_035631175.1 Parafilimonas sp. | reverse complement strand
TTTCAAAATTCAATCCTTCTTCCCTGATATCGCACATTGCTTCCGGCAAAGACGTATGCACAACATGTAAAAACTCTTCCGGCACATTAAGTGTCGTGAGGCCTGCGCCGGTTCTAAGGCACGCATGGGTAGCCATGAGTGCAGCGCCCATTTTCCCTTTATTGCCGGCGATGATAAGAGCATGACCGAATTTTCCTTTATGAGCAAAAGCATTTCGTGGCCGATATATTTTTTTTATAAAGGATGAACCCACCAGTTGAAAACACGAGGAAACAGTTTCAGGAAATTCAGGCAGGAGCCCGATATCAAGTACATGCACATTGCCGGTATAAGCTTCATTTTCGGCAAGGAGAAAACACATTTTCAAACACTGAAATGTGAGTGTCACGTCTGCTTTTATCACCGCATTTCCAGGCGAGCTTTTATCAATGAACATACCACTTGGAACATCGATGGATATGACTAACGCTTCTGACCGGTTGATATGATCAACCAGTTCTGCGCTGAGGTCTTTTAACGGCCTGTTGAGGCCCGAACCGTATAACGCATCAATCACTACGTCGTTGTCTTCGATCACCGGGAAAAATTCCTGTGACTGGATGAAAAAAATATTCACAGTAAGATCATGCAAACGTTGGAGGTTGGTTTGAAAATCTTCTGTGCCGACCGCGCCGAATTCGATGATATATACTTTTACACTCGCGCCCTGCTTTAAGAGTTGGCGCGCAATGGCCAATCCGTCTCCGCCGTTGTTCCCTTTCCCACAAAAAATTTTGAAAGGCCTGGTAAAGAGTTCCTGCTGGAGGATGTGATCGGTACAGGTCTGCGCAGCACGTTCCATTAAGTCGATTGAAGCGATTGGCTCATTCGCTATTGTGTATGCATCCCAGTCGTGGATTTGCTGAGCGGAAAGGATTTTCATAGCGGCGTAAAATTAAGAATGTTGTGGCAACCGAATGATGCCCCCGATCCCCTAAATGGGAGTTATCGGCAGGTGAATGACGAACTCACATCTCTCATCTTCGTTTGTCTCTACTTTTATCTCTCCGCCATGTGCTTTGATGATATCATAACTCAAACTCAAGCCTAATCCGGTTCCCTGTCCTGTTGGTTTGGTCGTAAAGAATGGCTGAAAGATTTTGGCAACAACGCTTTCTGGGATGCCGGAGCCGTTGTCGCGAACTCGTATCTCGACCTCACCCCTGCCCCTCTCCGAGGGAGAGGGAGAAGAAAGCTTCGTAGTAACCGAAACGACTGGCTTATATCCTACGCCTTCTGCCTTACGCCTTTCACTAACCGCGTAAAAAGCGTTATTGAATAAGTTTAATAAAACCCTTCCGATATCCTGTGGAACGATATTTATTTTTCCCAGAGTTTCGTCGAAACCTGTTTGGAGCGTTGCATTGAAAGATTTATCCCTTGCGCGCATGCCATGATAGCTCAATCGTAAGTATTCATCGCATAACGCATTGATATCGGTTGGTTCTTTTTTTCCTGTGCTTGTCTTTGAAT
>DASQJI010000423.1:0-7290 GCA_035631175.1 Parafilimonas sp. | reverse complement strand
CCCTCCACTTCGTTTAACATCAGGTTCAGCAATTCGTTGAAGTACCTGGCCTGGTTATCATACAGATCATTTTCGCCGAGTATCAGGTCCTGGTTGTCGGCAACTCCATTTACGAAAGCTTCATGCAACAAGTCAATATTGTTATTCGCCAGTTGCAGGTTGGCATCGGCGTACCGGAATCTTTCCATCGCATTCTGTATTTCAACATACGTGGTCGATCTTTCAGTCTCAAACTGGATGGTGAATTGATCGAGGTAATTGCGCGATTGCGATGCTTGTAATTTTCGTTGTTCAACACCACGTTTTACATCGAGCCCGTTGAAGATCGGAATGCCGAGGTTCAAACCGATATACGAGTACGGCTTCCATCTTTCGCCCTGGAACATTTTTGTTATTTGATCTGCAGCCGGCGTAAATCCAAGCGATGCGTCTGCACCTAAAACGGGTTTTGCTCTTGATTGCTCCAATTTTATTGATTCATCGGCCAGTGCAATTTGCGTTTGCAACAACTGGCTCTCAATACGGGCCGATGGATTACTCCGGCTTAATTGCAGCAACAACGAATCTGCATGACCAACGATCTGCGCCACCGTAAGATCACTTGATAGGATCATGCTATCCGGCTCCAGGTAGTTCATTTGAAATTGCAATGCGAGGAGCGCTTCATTATAACTGCTTCGCACATTTTCGAGTTCGCTTTTCATGCGGTTGGCTGTAACTTCAACACGGTTCACTTCGATCTTGGTGCCTGCGCCTTTTTCAAATTTAGTGCGCGTGAGTCCGGCAAGGGTATCAATTCTCGTAACGTTTTGTTCAAGGAAATGCTCCTGGATCTCGAGCAGCTTACACGTGTTGAAAGCTTTGAATATGCCGGTAATGATATCGATCTTAAAACTTACCAGTTGCTGTGATTGGAGTGCCTGGTTTTGAAGCGCAATATTGTAATTGTTGCGGTAAGATGGATCAAAAATAAGTTGGTTGACATTGAATGTAGGATACCAGTTATGGTTGAAGCCTGTGTTTAAGGCACGCGCTTTCCCATCGGGTAAATCAGGCGGCGCGAATAAGGAACCACCTTCCACAATTAATTTACGCGAAGCGATATAATACTGGAATGCGGACAAAAAATTAACCCGTGGAAGGTATAATCCTGTCACCCTTTGTGTGCTGATCGCAGCAACGGAAGTATCTTTCGCAGTTGCATTCAACAGGGGATTATGCACGAACGCATAATCGACGCAGTCGGTCACGGTAAAATCCTTTTGGGCAACCGCGTGTGCAGCACACAAAAGCAGGCAGAAAAACAATAGACTAACTATTCCCGGTTTGCAAATTTTCATGTACCGGTTTTTTAAAAATGATGAAATTGAAGATCATTTGATAGTTGCGTATCACCCATAACATAAAAAGTACAAATGCAAGCGCGAGGCTTATTATGCAGCCAATGAACAATATTTCACTCATGCTCAAAAAAAAGGATTGCAATTTCGCGATGCCGGTAATGCCGTTGATAGCAGCATCATAAGCCTGGTTGTCATCAAGGCCATTGCTTTTGTACAATGATTGCAGCATATTCAATCGTTCCTGGAACAGCGGATTGCCAGGGTCAGTATAGCCGATCATGAGGTTAAAGTTTCGAACAGTTTCGAAATTTAGCAACCTGCCAAGATCAGTAGCTGTGAGAGCAATACCCAAGGTGAAAGCGACGCTTCTGAAATTGGCAACTTTACTCATTTCATGTTGCGGTACGGTTTTGATGGCGATAATGATAACCGCAGTTGCCACGATGCCGGCACCCGTTATTCCAATCAATGAGGGAACGATTATGTTATCGAGGCTAAACTCAGAATTCAACCTCGACAAGCTGAAAGCCGTATAAGCGATCGCGAGCAGGCCTGCGATCATTAACCAATAAGCATTCACTTTCTTTACGATCAAAATGAATGTCACAATAAGCACTGCGAAAAGTACCAGGAAAAGAAAGTTCAAAAAGTGAAAAACATCTTTCATTGGCATTTGCAGAATGCCGCCAAGTAACCTCGCGAGTATGGCAACATTAAAAACAAATGCTGCACCGGTGAGAAAGGAAATAATTATGGCGACCACGAATGAAGGATATTGGAGCAACCTCGTATCAAACAATGGTTTTTTATGGACGAGTCCCCTGATAAGTAACATTACTGCTGACAGTAATGCAAGCAACGCAGAGATCAGTATTTTGATGTTACTGATCCCCTCGTATTGTTCTCTGAACATCACAAGAAAAAACAAAGAGACGATCAGAATGGAGAAGGGAATCAAACTCAGCCAGTCTTCTTCAATCTCCTGGTTTCTTTGTGTGGCAGGTACGAAACGAAACGAGAACGCAAGCAGCATGATCAATACCGGCACGCTCAAAAGATAATTGAACTGCCAGCCATAGTCTTCGGTGAACAAACTATTGCTGACCATCCCCAAACATATACCGCCAATATTGGCCGCCACTGTGTTCAGGGAGCCAATCACTTTGGCCTTTCCCTGGTAAGTGGAAAGATAAATTTGCATGGAGACTGCTATCATGAATCCGTTCGCGATCCCTGCAGCAATCCGCGATACAAGCAACACGTTGAATTGTTGTGATCTAAATGAAAAAAAACTCGCAAGAAGAAAAAATACAACGGATCCGATAAACAAAGTCCTGTTGCCGAGCCATTTTATAAAAACTAACCCGGCAATGGATGTAATGATCGTTCCTGCCTGGAACCCGCGCAACAACCAATTCGCATCCTTAGCGGTGACGCCAAAATATCCCTGCACATAACTGAATGAAAGACTTTGACCGAGAAAATTAAAACTGCCTGCAAGCAATGCCGCAAAGAAAAAAAATCGAACCCAAAATTTATTTGTTACTACATTCATCACCGATGGTAATTTGTGAAACGCCAAAAGTGAAAACTGACGAAGGGTGAACGTTAGACGTGAGGCTTGAAAACTTTGAGTTTATCTCCTGGCGCCTCTTTCGATTTGAAGCAGGTGTCCGTCCTTTCACCTCCACATCTGACATCTCACGAAATATATTCCTTCATTATTGCGAAACAACCAAACTAAAGCCCGGTCTCAGCAATTTGTGTGCTCGGGCAGAATCTTCAAATCTTATCCTGACAGGTATACGCTGAGTTACTTTTACATAGTTGCCAGTGGCATTGTCGGGTGGCAATAACGCAAACTTTGACCCCGTTGCATTTCCCACCGATTCAACTGTCCCATAAAAAACATCGTCCGGATACGCATCAGCGATTATCTTAACACGTTTACCAACCGGGAATGCTGACACCTGTGTTTCTTTAAAATTGGCGGTTACCCACAGGTCATTCGACTGAACGATTGAAAACAACTGTGTGCCTGTTCGAACCATCTGTCCATACTGTATCTTTCGTTTAGACACAAAGCCACTCACAGGCGCCTTTATGGTTGCATATTCAATACTTTTTCGGATAATGGCAATTTGGTTTAGCTGTGCAGCAATATTCTGGTTAGCAAGATCGAGTTGTTGCCTTGCGTCTTCAAGCTTTGCGGCGGACTGCGTTTGGCGGTCATAGGCCTGCTCTAATGCGATCCCGTTTTTCTTGTAGCTCTCCTCAGTCATCTCATAGATCTGGCGGGACACGACACCTTTCTCCTGTAAAACTTTATTGCGTTCGTAATTGCTCTGGGATGTTGTAAGTGAAACTTTTTGGGCTTCTATATTTTGCGCCGCGATCTTATGATCTAATTCGGCCACATGAATTCCGACTTGAGAACGTGTAACGTTTGTTCGTGAAACTGCAAGAGCGGTCAACGCCTGTTGCAACTGGAGGTGGAGGTCGGTGGTGTCAAGCTGGACCAGGATCTTCCCTGCATCGATATACTGGTCATCGTCTGCAAATATTGTATCCACGAAACCGTCGGTTCGCGCCAGTACAGGCACAATATTTCCATCTACCTGCGCGTCATCAGTGCGATTCTTCTCGTCGTAGTAACTGATGACAAGCCAATAAATAACTGCGAGCGTTGCTGCGATCAACAACAAAATAAAAATATTGCGAAGAGCGGATTTCATTTTATCAGGCAGTTTGATCTACTTCGTTGCAGCCTTTGGACAATTTTGGTTGACACTATTTATTGTTTGCTAATTGACCGCTAAGCTTCCACCAATAAGCAATGTTCGTCAACATTTCTTTTGCTCTTCGGCGACAATGTCTTCTTTCAAAATTAGCTGAATCCGTTTTCTAAAAGCGGCCTTGTTTAACCGTTAAACAAAGTGGCCACAGAAAATACAACAAAAACATGTGGAAAATCAGCCGACAGCTTAAAAAATACCGTAATTTGTAACCTCGGTTTAATGATGACCAAAAAACTAATTGTATCAGCGACCTAAAACATATGCATATGTCAGAAGTAAAAACAGAAATTCCGGTTGCGCCGAAGAAAGAAAACGGCGTTCATGTTAAAGCACAGGGTGCACCAACTATATGGGCAGGAAAGGTGCCTTATATCAAACAGGGCACCTACTCAGACGGTTTACCTTACAATGAACTAAATTATCTCGCATTCAAACTAATATTAAAACCGAATCGTTTTACGTCGCGCCAAAGTCTTCTTGACCTGGTAAAAGTGATGAAGAAGCCTCTTGCCGAAAACGGTGTTGAGTTCAGAACCGATGGTTTTCTTGACACACCGGTCCGCATTCGTGAAGTGCTCTTCGTGGATACACCTGACTTCCGGCTTTACAACAATGGATTCATTTTACGCCGGCGAATCATTTACGACCAGGGTTTCCCTGCGGGAGAGCCTGAGATCGTCTTCAAATTCCGGCATCCCGATCTGCAAAAGTGCGCTGAAACGGATGTTCGCCCTGTAATACAGGGCGACTATAGAGTAAAGTTCAAATGCCAGGCATTGCCTCTTAAAGATAAGCTTGGTGGAGTACGCATGTTGTATTCGCATAACGTGCAATTCCCAAGATCCAGCGTGAAAGAGAATGATGTTTTTTCTTTCGATACCATTTCGAAAATTTTTCCCGTGCTTGCACCATTGAATACAGGGCAGGGTGAAAGGATCAGGCTGGTGAATGATGCAATTGTTGAGGAAGTGCTGCAGGACATTGGTGTTCTCGATCTTGGTGACGGCATAAAGGCAGAAGTGAATATGGGTATTTGGCGCACCCGTGGCGAACACAGGCCGCTTATTGGCGAACTTGCTTACCAGATCAAGTTTAAAGACCGCAAAGAATTAAAACTGCAGGCGATGGAAAAAGCGGAACGTTATTTCCTCGCTCTTCAATATGCGGCAAAAGATTGGATCTCTTTAAATGCAACGAAAACAGGTGTTGTATACAGGTTTCTTGGAAACCCTCCGAAAAGCCATGAATGATTATGGCGGGCAGGACATCAGAAAGGGCCGAAGCGCTCATGAGGCGGCTTAACCTTACGTACGATCATTTACTGGCTATCCGTTTTGCGATTAATGTTGCAATTGCAACCACCATTGTTTGGTACGTTCTTACCACATTTACCAAAAGCAGTCCTATCTGGGCGATCGCGTCAATGGTCGCGGCTTCAGATCCACAGCCCGTTGAGGCGGGGCGGATGTTCAAGGCGCGCCTTATCAACGTAATCGTCGGATGCGTAGTAGGACTTGCGTTTCTCCTTTTTGGCGCCGCAAAGCAATGGATGTTGCCGATAGCACTCGCAGTTACCGTACTTATTTCTTCGTTCATCATTCGCGTTAAAACGATGTGGCGCCAGGCGCCTATCACTGCGGCAATTGTGATCGCCGCAGCGTTGATGACAGATTCTGCGGAAAGCGGCATGCAGCGCGGCCTTGAGAAAATAGTACAGGTGATCTTCGGTTGTATCGTTGGACTTATCGTGAGCTGGCTGATGTCGCACCTGTGGCTTGTCAAACAACCGCCTGCTGAAAAAACTGCGGCTAAACTGCAACAGGAAACATCTGATGTATCGGACTGATGTAAGTACAGGACCATTTCAACGCCCGTCGATGTTTGCTGAAAGCTTTTAGCTTTTTTCGGAGCACGCTAATGAACTTGCTTTTGCAAATTAAATTTTCTCCAAATTATGCCTGACACTGATACATACAATTCGGCGTGGGGTGATACAGCCGCTCTCGCAGCGCATGAGCCACACGTGCTCGAACCGAAAACATCAAAACGGTTATTAAGCCCGATCGACCGAATGTCTGAAATTCTGTTTGGATTAATCATGGCACTTGCTTTCACATGCACCATCAGTGTTGCAACCGCAGACAAAGGCGAAGTAAGAGAGATGTTGATCGGCGCCATTGGCTGCAACCTCGCATGGGGCCTGGTGGACGCGATCATGTTCCTGTTATCTGTGCTCGCGGAAAGAGGCCGCGGGAAGATCATATTGAATTTTGTGCGCAAAACGAAAGACACGCAAAAGGCGGGACAATTTATTGCTGAGGCATTACCTCCGATCGTTTCGTCAGCACTTGACGCAGAAAACGTGGAATCTATTCGTAAGGCTTTGCTGAAACTTCCTCAATCATCGTTACGTGTTCGCCTCACCCTCACAGACCTGAAAATGGCATTAGGCATTTTCCTGCTGGTTTTTGCTTCCACTTTTCCTGTTGCCTTACCATTTACATTCGTCAAAGATGTGGATCAGGCATTACGCATTTCGAACGCGGTTGCCATTGCCCTTATGTTTATTTGCGGATGGATCCTTGCAAAATACAGCGGCTATAACAAATGGTTTATGGGAGTGGGCATGATCTTACTCGGAGTTGTACTCGTTGGGCTAACCATAGTTTTGGGAGGTTGATCATGCGCAAAATACTTGCTGTTCTCTGTTGTTTACCTTCCACGTTGTTTGCCCAGGAAAATATAAGCGATTCTTCAGCGCACAATTGGGCGTTCTCGGCGTCTGCGTACTACTATTTCATTCCCGATGATAACACAGGAAACATCATCGGCTATGCGGATCATCATTCGCTGCATCTTGAAGCCAGGTACAATTACGAAGATGCTAAGACCATATCGGCGTTTGCCGGATGGCGCTTCGAGACCGGCAACGATTTTCAATTCGCTGCAACGCCCATGCTTGGGTTCGCAATTGGCAACACAAATGCTTTTATACCCGCACTCGAATTGGAAGCCTCTTACAAGCTCTTCGATTTTTATTCTGAAAGCGAATACCTTCTTGATTTTGAAAGTAAGGAAAACAATTTTGCTTATACGTGGTCTGAATTGGCAATAAACCCCACAGACTATTTGCGCGTGGGTATTGTAGC
>DASQJI010000422.1:0-17997 GCA_035631175.1 Parafilimonas sp. | reverse complement strand
CTTGCTTGATAAAGCCGATGGCGAAACAGATGGCATACCAACGCAATTACTCAGCAGGCAGTATACGATCCCGTGGATAAAATACATGAGTGAAGAGATCGAAAAAATAAAAGCCGGCAACTCAGACATTAATATTTATGGTGCATCTAGTACCGGTGAATTTTTTGCTGTGGCAGCAGAATATTTTTTTTCAGCACCGGAGCGATTAAAGAACACGCATCCCGAGCTATTTGGTTTGATGGAAAAGATATTTCACCAGGCGAGGTAGATTTACGATGTCCGATTTTTGGATTCACGATTTGACGTTGTTGTTTTTTGGAGCGCCATCCTCTGAGTCGGCCGGCGTGTAAACGTGGGTATCAAGTCGAACTAATTGGTTTTGTGCCTGCCTTGAAAAGAGGTAAAATTCTGAAAACCTCTGGCACGTTATTCCCGCGAAGCCGGGAACCTGCTTGTGCGATCGCTAACTATGTCTACACTTACGTTCTCTTCCCCGCTCATAAATGAGATGCCCGATCAATGTGATTGTATTTTTATCATTGATGTATTCGGACATGCCGTCGAAATTTTTTGCAACAGCATTTGAGGAGCAAGTAAAGATGCCAGAAAACAGAATGCAAATTCACGACACCTATTGCACCTTACCGCGAAAGCGCAAACCTTCGCAAAAAAAGCCGGCTGCAATAAGAAATTTGTCAGCCGGCATGGCAAAAACAAATGCCCACAAAACTGCTTTGCTATTTCACCACAACTGATGCGGTCATCACAGGATGGTATGTGCAATGGTATGCATACGTGCCAGTCAAGTCAAATGTATGCGTGTAAGATTGCCCCGATGCAAGTTCGCCGCTGTTGAAACTGCCGTCATCCGCGGTAACGGTATGCGCCGTTGCATCATTATTCGTCCACTTAACGACAGTGCCGCTATTCACCGTTAAAGTACTGACCGAAAAAGCAAAATTCTTGATGGAAATATTGTTGCCGGTACTGCCGCCATTATTACCGCTTCCATAACCGGTGCTTTTATTGCACGCATAGACGACACCAGCAATAAGAAAAACTGCGATTAACACACGAGCAGGATTGATAGCGCTTCTTAACCTCATAATCATTTTTCATAAATAAACTGTTGCGCCTCTGAAATGGTTGCCCGCTTCGTTTGTTAAAATAAAAAGGTCCCGGCATAACGCGCGGGACCGTGATTCAAAAGGGCCTCGGTTGAATCATTCTGTTATTGAACTTAATTTTTCCGATATGGCCTGTTCGAGATTATCAGGGATATCCAGTGCCTCGGTACCAATGGCAGTAAGCTGCCCCGCTTCTGCGTCCCTTGTGAAAATATAATCTTCACTCCCGTTATAGCTGACCGTGAATCGAAGTTGTCCATTGAAATCGTATGGCGTCGCTTTTATCATGTAAGGGACGCCATCAACAAGTAATTCAAAATTTTGCGCCTGCATAGGATTTGTTTTTTAGAGTGATCTTGGAGAATCATTTTTAGCAGCGATACTTTCTTTTCCGTTCTCAGTTTTTTCGTAGTCGCCCGAACTTTTTTTTGTTTGTTCATTTATGTTTTCCCTTTCAATTCGTGACGCCTGGTGGCCAGATTGCTTGCGGCCTTCCTGCGGATTCTTATCGCTTTCTTCCATCTTGCCACGCATGTTGCCGGCAGTTGCGCTGTCTGGCATCATATTGCTCATCATTACGTGCATTTTTGCTTTGCTGCCCGAAATGATCCTGCTTTCGCCTTTCATCAAAGCCTCATATCCATCCAGTACAACATCTTCCGGTGTTGATAATCCTTCTTCCCTGTAGACAACCGTTTTTTCGGCGCCTGCCTTATGAAAGAAATCGGTGTCACTTGCTCCCGGCATTAGAACAGTTACGCTCACGCCGGTATCTTTTAATTCGTTTATCAACGCCTCACTGAATGACAAGACAAACGCCTTGGTTGCGGCGTACACAGCCATTAAAGGCGTGGGCGCTTTGCTCACTTCTGAGCCGAGCTGCATTATCTTACCCTCATCACGGGCAACCATGTCTTTCAAAAAATAATATGTAAGCTCAACGAGTGCAGCAACGTTTAGCTGAACAATGTCGAGTTGACGTTCGATGTCGGTGTCGATGAACCTACCCCACTCGCCCTGGCCCGCATCGTTCACGAGAATGTTAACGTTTATTCCCATCTCTTTTGTCTTCGCATATATCTCCGCCGCAGCGTTTCTCTCGAAGAGATCTTTTTGCAGGGGCGTTACTTCCACATCGTACTGTTGCTTCAATTCATCAGTTATTTGTTGGAGACGTGTCTCGTTTCTTGCGACAAGAATGAGATTGTAGCCATCCTTCGCAAAACATTTCGCGAACTCATACCCAAACCCGCTGGTGGCCCCTGTTATCAGGACATATTGATTCCGGTTACTAATGTTACTTGTGTTCATGATGTTAGTGTTTACATATAAACATCAAAAAAATTGCCAGCAAGATCGGGACGCTGCGGGTACAGTTAAAAAGAAGCCGCCGATGTGGCGGCTACTAATTACGATCTCGGAATGTAGCAAAAATCAAAAATTAATTATTGCTGCGGAGGCTTGTTAGATAACGAATCCCGGGTTGGCGGGTTGTTCATATTATTCCGGTTACTGCTCCCCGTATCAACATTCATGTTGCGGTTTGAATTGTACTTGTTATTGTAGCCGCTGTCTTTTCTGTAACTCTTGTTGCTATAGGTCTTGTTCATCGTATCCTGCGCATGCGGTACAGTATCGCTGACGACGTTTGAGATAAGAGGAGCAGTTTGTTGACTTGAATTACGGCCGAAAATACTGACCGTTGCCAGGCAAACGGTGACGCAACACCATACGAGTACTCGTTTCATAGTTTAGCATTTTTAGGAGTTAAAAATTAAAAATGATTACCCAAGTATTGTGCCGTATCGCGCCAGGTAGAGTGAAAATAAAGGCGTGAAAAGAGGTTATGCTGAGGGCTGTTTTTGCGTCCACCATACAACGCCAGCAATTACAAAAGATATGATGAGTGCTGCAATGCCTATTCGTTTTGCATTTCTTTTATCCACAGGCTCACCGCTGGCATCATCGAAGCTTAAACCATAATCAAGCTGGCGTCTTGCTTTTTCAATATTGCTCAGGTAATCGTCGGCCTCTGACGGATCGATATAATCCTTCAGGCTACGATAATCATAATTGAGCGTTACCTGCCTGTTGGCAAATGATGCCCGCTTGTCAAATTCAAAACCGGGACACGTAAAATTTGAAGATGTCTTTTTTACTTTCCATTCGCTGGGAAGATTGATCACCATTTCTTCATGATAATTTGCCGGGTAGCCGATAGAAAAAGGCATTGTGCGTTGGCGGTCTTTCGGAACTTCCAAAACACTTTCAATCACGAAGGGCGTGAACGAAACTGTTTTCGAACCGTTCTTATCTTTCCAGAAATTTTTGATCGTGTAAAATTCCTTTGTGATAAAAACGCCCGTTTTTTCATTGTCTTCATAACGCAGGCTGTCTGATTTCGCGTCATCGAAATAAGACAGGTAAAAGTCCTGGTATGACTGTTGCATTTCGTACAGGCTGTTGTTCTTGAAATCACTCCTTGCAATGTCTGCGTAGTCGCCCGTATGCGTCGTTATTACCTCCAGCTTCACGGTGCCGGACATATCCGGAATTGTAAAGATCTCTTTTATCATCTCGCTGCCGGTTGTATGCCGCGGAATGGCAGTGAGCGCGGTGGTGGTGTCTGTTATTACAAGTCCGCACTGATAATCGGGATATGAAACATTATCAATGTTACCGCGCTGGTAAGAGATCGTAGGATCAAACCAGTAAAATTTTTCGTTGAGTTTTACCCGTACGGTACAATGATCAAAATCTGTTGAACAAGGCAACCACGTGAAAAGTGTTTTTTTATAATCTGAGTTAATCAACACGGGCGCCGCTTCTATGCCCATCGGCCTTAACATCGCACAAAACAATAATGACTTCTCTTTGCAATCGCCGAACCGTTGCGCAAAAACCTTATTCGGGCCCGAAGGCTTATGCGAATGCGCCCCCATTTCAATGCCCATATAACGGATATCGTCCTGCACAAAATGCAGCACGGCCAAAACCCTGGCTTCATCCGTTTGATTTTCTTTTTGAATTTGTTGCACCTTGCTTCTAAGTTCGGGGGACAGTTGCGCGTTAACGGGAAAAAGCGACAATGCCCAGTCGCTGACTTCTTTCCAGGTACTGTATTCACTTACCATTATCTCCGGGTATGGATCGTACCACGTGGGAATGTTGTCCTCAATGTGCATTGCCTTCACATTTGTTTTTCGCCATTCATAGATAGTGCTGGCCGTCGTTGAAGAAACATCAGGGGCTGCGGTTTCATTACTGTTCTTAATATTCACCGTCCTGTTCTGCGGAACCACCAATTTATAATAAATGTTATAAAACGGGGACGTGAACTGCGTTCCGTAAACGTCTGAATATTTACCATTGAAGATCGAATTGAAACCTTTCGTTGAATAAGTATATTCAATGATGTCGCCCTTTCTTACATCGTCAAGGAAGAGAACTGCGTTCAGCGTTCCGTTATAGATAAAATTATCGAGGTCTTTCTCCTGCTGGATGGTCTTTATTCTTGCAAGATCGAGTTTGTTGATCGCCTTTCCGTCACGCAAAATACGGATGGTGTGGAAAATCAATTGTTCATATGAAGGGTCGAAGCCGATGGAGATCTGCGAACCATTTTGAACGCCAGCCTCGGAAATTATGCGTACAGACCGACGCACGTAGATAGATTGCTCTTTGAGGTTGACTTGTTTTTCGTAATCAAGGTCTATATAACCGTCTTCTGCTTCTGCATCGAGCGAGGTACTTTTATAATCGACGGGGATTTTTGTGATCCACCCCGGCTCCGCTGACGCGCGAGGTCTCACATTTTGCGCGGAAATATTACAAACACTGAGGAGGCTCAAAGCGGCCATCGCAACACTAATCAATTTCATGCAACCGCAGTTAAAGTTGCAATTTATTTCTTTTTTGACAGATATACCTTAAAGTTTCTTAAATCATATCTGCTTTGTAGTCGTTGTGTCGGCGTGCCGCACCCACTTTGAGAGGATCGTTTCATTATACATCAACTGCAAAACCCCGTCTTTAACCTGGTAACGATTTGTATTGAAGAGGTTATCCAGGAATGCTTTTTCGTTGTATCCCTGGCAGATCATTTTCGTTGCGACGATCTGTTCGGTGAAAGCTAATGAGTCGGCCTTCAATTTAAAACTGCCCTTCATTTCATTACAGCCAGTGTTACCTGTAAAAGTGTGCCTTTGAAGGTCAAAGGTGATCGTAGGTGTTTTTCCGGTGGCCGTATCAGAAGGTAGTACAGGTTGTAACTGCCATGTGCCACCCAAATTTTCAGCTATCCGTTTGATGTTGCCTGGCCAACCGGGGAGATCTGCGCTGACAGAAGTGTTTGAATCGCAGGTCAGCACGAGCAGGAACGTCGCTGCAAATAATAAGTGTCTCATAACACTGACACTTCCAATTTTCCTGCCATCCGGCCTTTATAGATTCCTAAAAAAAGCTAGAGGAGTACTTGATTCTTTCACCGATTATCTTTCCTTTTTAAGAAGTCGCTTTACGCGAACCGGTAGTTCGCCCGGTTTAACCGGTTTCGTGAGAAAATCATCGGCGCCAAGGTTGAATGCTTCTATCACGGTGTCTTCAGCATCCAGTGCCGACAGAACCATTACCGGGATATTGCCGCCCGATGTGCGTACCATATTTAGAAATTCGAGTCCGGACGTTAGCGGCATCAATATATCAGTGATAACAAGATCAGGATTTTGCTTTTCAAAGGCGAGCATTGCGTCACGTCCATCGGTAGCGGTGATTACCTCGAATCCTTCCTGCCTTAATTGGTGTTCGATAGATGCTAACATAATGATGTCATCTTCAACGACCAGGATTTTCATTGCAATTAGTTTTGGAACCGAAGCAGACAGTGAAATTAAGTATATATCATTAAATCCTGAAACTATTTCGTTTATTACCAGCGCGCCTAAATATTTTAAATTTTTATTTTGCGTTATTTTAACCGGTGCTGTCACTTGAATTCTTTTATTTTTGTCGCCCATCGTTAAAAACATTTGTACATAACAACTGGCTAATGAAAAAATCAATATCTCTTTTTTTCCTCATAATTCTAGCCGTTATCGCGAAATCTCAAGACAGCACTATCCATACAACACAACCGACTCCCAAAAAAGATTGGGCAAAACTTGACCTGAGCACACGGGCGAATGATCACTTCATGATCCAATATGGTTATGATGGCTGGCCCAGTTTACCGGACAGCATTAATACGTCCGGCTTTTCGAGGCATTTCAATGCATACGTGATGCTCGACAAGCCGTTCAAAACGAATCCGAGTTTTAGCGTAGGTTTCGGTTTGGGAATAGGCACCAGCAATATATTCTTTTCCAATACCTATGTGAATTTGAAGTCCAACACCGCCACATTGCCGTTTACAAATGTGTCCGCAACCAATCATTTCGACAAATTCAAACTGGTTACGGGGTTTGTCGAGGTGCCAATCGAGTTACGATATGTAATGAACCCGGTGCAACCCGACAAGGGCTTTAAAGCGGCGCTTGGTGTCAAGGGCGGTTTTCTTCTGTCTGCACATACAAAGGGAAAAAACCTGGTTGACTCTACCGGCAGATCGGTCTATGACGACAAATACATCGCAAAAGAATCTGACAAAAAGTTTTTTAATACAACCCGTCTTGCGGTCACCGGGCGCCTCGGCTACGGACATATTTCCGTCGATGGCTCGTACCAGGTCACGAACGTATTGAAAACCGGGGCGGGTCCAGCAATCAATCCCTGGTCGATCGGCTTAACATTGAGCGGCCTGTGATAATTTCCTCACCCAACTTCTCATTCATTTAACCGCAGCATACTTTTGCAAAAACAAGCAATTTGATTGAACGGAGACAAAATGTTGATTCCGCTGAGAAAGCGATACTCGTGGGCGTAGTGCAGAAAGGTCAAACGGAAGCTGAGGTACAAGAAAACCTTGATGAGCTTGCGTTTCTCGCCGAAACGGCCGGAGCCTTGTCCCAAAAACGATTCATACAAAAACTGGCAAAACCAGACAGTCGCAGTTTCATAGGAAAAGGAAAACTTGAAGAAATAAAGGCTTACCTGGCCAATCACGAAGCGCGCGTAATAATTTTTGATGATGAACTGAGCGGTTCGCAGATCACGCACATTGAAGAAGTACTCGATGTGAAAACGATCGACCGCAGTGATTTAATATTGGACATCTTCGCCCGAAGAGCAAAGACGGCTCGCGCAAAAGCGCAGGTAGAGCTGGCACAATATCAATATATCCTTCCGCGGTTGCGCGGCATGTGGAAGCACCTTGAGCGTTTAGGGGGCGGCATTGGCACGAGAGGTCCGGGTGAAACCGAAATCGAAACTGACCGTCGTATTGTAAGGGATAAGATATCTCTTCTGAAGAAAAGGTTGAAAGAGATCGACAAGCAATCATTTACGCAGCGAAAGGAACGGGGCGAATTGATACGTGTTTCGCTCGTGGGTTATACGAATGTCGGCAAGAGTACCCTGATGAACCTCCTCAGCAAAAGTGATGTGTTTGCTGAAAACAAACTCTTTGCAACACTCGATACAACTACCAGGAAAGTGGTGTTTGAAAACACACCCTTTTTATTGAGTGACACGGTGGGCTTTATTCGCAAACTGCCTCATCACCTTATTGAAAGTTTTAAGAGCACGCTCGATGAAGTAAGAGAAGCAGACATATTACTGCATGTTGTTGATATTTCTCATCCACAGTATGAGCAGCAAATGGGAACAGTAAATAAAACATTACAGGAGATCGACGCATTCGATAAACCGATCGTAACGATTTTTAATAAAATGGATGTTTATGAAGAACGCACTTTCGATGAATGGCTGAATGTAGATGCGAAGAAAGAAATATTAAAGGACCTTGAGGAACGATGGGAGCTTGCTACGAATGGCAATGCGGTGTTTGTTTCAGCGACTGAAAGAAAAAATATTGCGACACTGCGAGATCGCATTCTTGAAAAAGTAAGGATACTTTACAAGGAACGATATCCTTACAAAACGGAATATTTGTATTAGTCCGCGTTTTAAAAAATGGGTTGGGCACAATGGCAAAAAACTTTATTTTTGCTGCCCCTGAATAAAAAAATTCCTCAGTAGCTCAGCTGGTTAGAGCATCTGACTGTTAATCAGAGGGTCACTGGTTCAAGTCCAGTCTGAGGAGCAAACCCCTGCGGTCGCGGGGGTTTTGTTTTTAATTGAATGAACAGATCGTCACACCTGCCGCTTGCATATATATTGAGCTTCGCATTACTGCCTGCCGTTTTTCTTCCATTGTTTTCAATCGCGCAATTAAGCGGGAAAGTGATCTCGGTAACTGACGGTGATACTTTCACTTTATTAACCGCCAACAAACAACAAGTAAAGGTCACGTTGTTTGGCGTCGATTGCCCTGAGATCGGACAAGATTACGCGGAGCAGGCGCGAACATATTTAGGCGATCTTATTTTCTTCGATACCGTAAAAGTTGCAATACGAGGAACAGATGAAAGCGGTGCGACGCTCGGCATCGTCACATTGTTCAAGATGAACGTTAATGAGCGAATGTTGCAACAGGGATTCGCATGGCATGATACGAGGTACGACACGAATCCTGCGTGGAGCGCATACGCCGAAAAGGCAAGGCAATTGAAGAAGGGTTTATGGTCATCCGGCTCTCCCATTCCTCCGTGGGTATGGAAAAACACCCATAAGAACTAATTACTTTTTCAATTGTGCATCTCTCCGAGCACATTGATGAATTGTTGCTTTACGGTTTTTTCTTCTGCAGTCAACTGCCTATCCGGAATCGGATCTCTTTCTAAAATGTCTCGAACAATGTCGTAAAATCTGCCATCTTCATAGTACTTGTAATTTTTGTTTTGTACGTAGCGAATTACCTGGTTGTTTCCTTCGGAATGCGGGTCAAAATGACAAAAGATCCAATCCCGCGGTGATGACCAGGGGTCTGCGATCGCGGGGTAGAAGCTCACTCCATCCAGCACTCCATATGTCGTGGGACGTTGAATGTGAGCGAGGTCTGCAAGCGTTGGAAGAAAGTCTGTGAAATCTATCAAATCGTCGTTCACGCCGCTCCGTATAAAAGCCGGCGCATACACAACCAACGGCACGTGCGTTCCATATTCTGTTGTATGTCCCTTGCCTCCCTGAATGTAGTAACCATTGAATTTGGAACTGATCTTATCTGAAGTACCATTGTCGCCGGTGAATAAAATAATTGTGTTTCGATCGACGCCAATGTCCCGAAGTTTTGAGACGATCTGCCCGATCTTTTTATCCATGTAGCTGACATTGGACGGAAAAAATTTTGTGTCTCCAAACACGTTGTTTGGATCCCACGTTGAAAATTCCGCATCGTCGGGAGTTGGACAAAACGGGCTATGTGTTAAACAACATGGATAATAAACCAAAAACGGTTTGTTTTTATCGTGGCTGGCCTGGATAAAATTTAGAATATAGTTGGTGAAAATATCTTCACCATACTTGTCTTTCACACTGTCAGCGGGCAGGTAGGCGCCATCCTCGTACAGTAGTGGATCTTTATATCTTGATCCCTTTTCGACATCTTCATCAGAACCAAGGATCTCCCACACAATGTAATTGTCGAAACCCAAATGCCTTATCAACGTATCGCCGCCGTCTAATTGCCATTTGCCTGCGACGCATGTAGCATAACCTGCATCACGCAACATATTTGCAAATGATCTTTGAGACGTGTCCATCACGCCCCAGGTACTGTAATTACGAAAATTGTATTTTCCTGTCAATAACATGAATCGTGATGGTGAACAAAGGGCCGTGCTGTGGCATTGCGTAAACCGCACTCCTTGTTGGGCCATTGAATTAAGATTTGGTGTACTATAAGACTGCCCGCCATCGAACCCAGGAACTTCATAACCGTAATCGTCAGCGAGTATCACGATGATGTTAGGTTTACCGGGCGGCGCGAGTACAAGAGGTGAAAAATCATCACCTTCTTTTCTGCAGCTTTCCTCCACGATCAGCAGCAAAGAAGCAAGTAGAAGGCACGTTATTTTTATTGTGGTTTTGAAGCGGTTTTCAACTCGTCTCATGATATAGGTTTTCAGGCATGAAAACGCTCACGCCAGTTAATCACTCAACGCAGCTAATTTCTGCAGCATGGATCTGTTGTTGAAGCAGGGCTTCATGAAGCAGGGCGCGATAGGGAAAGGATCTTCGAACTTACTACAATTTAATTATGCATTCGACCTAACACGTCCTTAAATTGCGATTTCACGTTCTGTTCATCAACGCTTAATAACGAATCGGGGATCGGGTGCTCTTCAAGGATATCGGCAACAATATCATAGAACCTGTCGTCTTCGTAATATTTGTAAATGGTGTTTTGCACATACCGTTCTACCGTATCATTTCCGGGATGTGGATCGAAGTGGCAAAAGATCCAACTGCGTGCATGTTCACTGTGACCGGTTAAGCCCTGGTAAAAGCTCGTGCCATCTAACACGCCATACGTATCCGGTTCAGAAATTTTTGCGATGTCTGCAGCTGTGGGTAGAAAATCTGTGAAATCGATCAATTCATCATTCACCATGTGTGGCACCAACCCCGGTGCGTAGGCTAGCAACGGCACATGGGTACCATATTCTGTGGTAGAAGATTTTCCGCCGAGGATCACGTCGCCGTCATATTCAGATGCGATCGAGTCGGGTGTTCCATTATCGGTGGTGAACAAAATGACAGTGTTGTTCGCAATGTTCAATTCATTCACCTTGTCAACGATCTGGCCGATCTTTTTATCCATGTATTTGATCATCGACTTAAAATATTTTGGATCGTTTCCCTTGAGCCACGCGGCGTAATCGGCGTCATCAGGGGTTGGTGAAAACGGCGCGTGAGAAAGGCACATGGGGTAATACACGAAGAAAGGTTTGCTGGCCTTTTGATTTGTTTCGATAAAGTTCAACACGTAGTTGGTGAAAACGTCCTCGCCATAATTACCCTCGCTTTTTGCAGCGGACCAATAGCCGCCATCTTCATAAATATGCGGGTTCTTATATCGCGAACCTCCTACGCCCGCGAAATATGGATTCCATAAACAATAACTGTCGAAGCCAAAGGCGTGAACAGAAGCATCGCCTCCGTCCAGTTGCCACTTACCAGCCACGCAGGTTGCATAGCCGGCACTCTTCAACATATTGGCGATCGTTCTTTGAGAAACGTCCATTTGTCCCCATGCCGTATAGTTACGGAAATTGTATTTACCCGTTAAAAACATAAACCTGGAAGGAGAACAAAGAGGCGTTGAATGACATTCCGTAAAACGCATTCCTTCGTTTGCCATCTTATCAAGGTTAGGAGTTTCGTAAGACTGCCCGCCGTTGCATGTTGGCACTTCATAGCCAATATCGTCTGCCAATATCAAAATGATATTCGTCTTATCAGAAGGCGGAGGAGGCGGCTGCTTATCACCAGCATCAAACTGCTTTTTGCATGAAAAAAACAGCAACAACCCAAAAGCAAGAAAGAGGGTACGATTAATTACATTCCCTCGAACAGAACAGCGTTTCGGTATCTCCATTAGTAATACGTTATCCGGCCTATGATTCTAATAACTCTGAAATCGCTGCTTCGCATTTTTAGATACGAGGCAGTCTGCAAAAAGTAGCCTGAGCGTTGCAAAAGTATTACTTCCTGACATTTGTAAGCCATTGCTGCCGAATCAAAAAAATTATGCCGACCGGCGATGCAGAGCATCCGGTGAAAAAGATGCGTATGACGCTACTTTTGCATGCCGTCGATCACCTCAAACAATTGCTGTTTAATAAGCATTTCATCAGTCGTTAGCGAAGAATCAGGTATGGGATTTTGTTCCCTGATGTCGGAAATGATATTGAAGAATCTTCCATCATCGTAATATTTGTAGGTTAAACTTTGGGCCCATTGTTTTGGGATGTTATTTTGGTGAGGCGCATAATAGCAATATATCCAACTGCGTGATTCGCCTGTGCCGCCCAATAATTGAGAATAAAAACTAAGGCCATCTATTGTTTTGAAATTATTAGGGATTCCCGCCCCGGCAATATCAGCAATGGTAGGAAGGAAGTCGGTAAAATCGATCAGATCATCATTCACTCCGGCTGGCACAAACCCCGGTTGGTAAGCTATGAACGGAACATGAGTTCCGTATTCGATTGTGCGTCCCTTTCGCCCGATTATTTCATAGCCGTCGAAAATAGAAGTGATCTTTTCAGGAGTGCCATTGTCGCCCATATATAGAATGATCGTATTTTGCGCCAATCCCAACGAATCAACTGCATGAATGACCTGGCCGATTTTTTTATCCATATAAGTAACCATTGAAGGGAAAAAATCAGCATCGCTAGTTCCCAGACTCGGATCCCACGCCGGAAACTCCGAATCATCTGGCGTTGGAGAGAAAGGCGCATGGCACAGCATCATCGGATAATATACAAAAAACGGCTCGCCAGCGCTTGCGTTATGCGCCATAAATTGGATGATAGAATCGCATACAATATCCTCTCCGTATTTATTGAGTGTTAAGCTATCGGCTAAAAAATCTCCATTTACGTACAAGTGGGGGTTTTTGTAACGGGAACCATCTTGCTCCTCGTCTTGCCTTGCAAAAGGAAGATAAACGATATAATCATCAAAACCCAAGCTATGGATTGAGCGATCGCCTCCGTCGAACTGCCACTTGCCTCCGACAAATGTTTTATACCCCTCATCTTGCAGAAAACTGGCCATGGTTCTTTCGTTCTTGTCCATGATACCCCATTCCGTATAGTTCCTGAAGTTATATTTTCCCGTCATCAACATAAATCGTGATGGCGAACACAACGGGCTTGCATGACATTGCGTGAAACGCGTGCCATTCGCTGCCATCTGATCAATATTAGGCGTGGAGTAAGACTGTCCGCCATCACACGTGGGAATTTCGTAACCAATATCGTCGCCAAGAATAAGTATGATGTTTGGCGTTCCGCTAATTTGAGACTGCGCCGCTGACGCAGATCTTAGATTGATATCGGAGAGACTTTGCTTCCTGCAGCCAACCGAAAATAAAATTAATGAAACGACGAAGAAGAAAAAGCGAATGTCGACACTTGCAGACGCGTGAAGGTGTGTTGGTTTTTTCATTTTAAAAAGTTTTAGGGTACATCTTAAAATGAAAGGATATTGTCTATAGTAATCTTGCAGTAAGAGACGGCACTGTAGTCAACAACACGGTTCTGCAATAGAATAATAGATTGAATTCAGGCAGCAAAAATTGTTCCGCTTTCAATTTCAGCGATATAAGCCGTAAGCGGTAGCTGCATTTCCCGTTCGTAAGTTTTTTTCAATTCTGATATCAAGCCTTCAATGGCATCTTCGCGCACGAGGTTGATGGTGCATCCGCCAAAACCTCCGCCCATCATTCTTGCTCCAATAACCGCATCGTTGTTTCTCACGTTGTCAACCAAAAAATCAAGCTCCTTACAACTCACTTCATACTCCTTACTTAAACCGTCGTGTGTTTCGAACATTTTTTTTCCAAGCGCTTTGATATCATCCCGCTTCAGATCCTGACAAGCCTGCAGTAAACGATCTATTTCATTAACTACATACTTGCACCTTGTATAAATGAGCCGGTCTTTTGGAAGTACAAATTCATCCAGCATTTCGATCGTAACATCGCGCAGGCTTTTAATGCCTGGACGATGTTCGCTTATCCAATGTACACCCTGCTCACATTGTTCGCGGCGGGTATTGTACTCCGTAGAAGCAAGAGAGTGCTTCACGTTCGTATTGAGCAGTACAATTTTGATTTTTTCAAGATGGAAGGGAACATACTCATACTCGAGCGATCTGCAATCCAGTTTTATTACATGGTCCTTTTTCCCAAACATGCTTGCGAACATATCCATGATGCCCACTTTAACGCCCGCAAAAGCATGCTCGGCTCTTTGAGCGAGCTTCACCATTTCCATTTTATTAAGCCCTAACCCAAACAATTCGTTCAATGCAAATACGGTAGCGCATTCTACTGCAGCCGATGAAGAAAGGCCGGCGCCAATTGGAACATCACCGTCAACCACAGCATTAAAGCCCTTCAATTCGAAGCCGCTTTTTTTCAACTGGTCAACAATACCTAAAATGTAATTTGGCCATACTTGTTTCGTGGGCGCAACGTCTTCAATCGTGCATGCATATGTTTCCTGGAAATCGCCGGCATACAACTCAATACGATTGTCATCACGTGTTGAAACAGCGATGTAGATATACTTGTCGATGGCGCCCGGCAAAACAAACCCTTCATTATAATCTGTGTGTTCACCGATAATATTTACACGGCCGGGCGAACGGATGATGAGAGGTTCCGTCGCGAATCTTTCGCGGAAGGTTTCTTTCACAGTGTCCACCATGATGAACGCTTATTTCGTTTTGAGATGAGGATTGCAACATACATTTTTATATCAGCCTTTCCAACAAATTTTTGAGGGGAGGATGGGCACAGAAACGGCTGTGCAGTAATTAAAATTTCAATCAAAGAATCAGGAAATTTGTACTCGCTGTTCAGGATTGAGGACTGATTTTTTTTCATCAATTACATAAGTGTTCGTCCACCGGTCATGCCAGGGACGCGGAGGGCTACCTAGCGCGCTCAAAGGTTCAAATGGCACGATGCGGCTGAGGCTGCGCAGTAGTGCAGTTTTTGTTGAAATGAAACTCCCGTCCATATTCACGGCCCGGGTGCCTGTAACAAACTTTCCGATCGATTTGCCCTTGAGAATTGCCTCCTGCAGAAATATAAAGGACATGTAGAAAACAAAAAAGAACAACTGATTTATGAGCATGATCGCCTCTGGATTGGAAAATGCAGAATACATGATTGCATTGCCGGATGTGACCAACGGGTTAATTATAAAAAGCCTCACGAGGTCATAAACAACGAGATCAACAAGATGGTTGGCGAATCGTTGACCTGTGGTCGCATGCACAAGGCTGATCTCAATATCCGTCAACAGGGATTGTTGTTCCATAAACAGTTTGTTCGGATGAAGTACAAGGATAAAAATAATGGCTTAATAAAACAAGGTGCAGAAACCGTTAATGTAGTCTTATTGATTTACCAATGTATCAGTAAGCGGGCTTGCGAACAACTTCGCTGCCATTGCAGAATCGTGTTTGTAAATATCATTGCGGAAATTGAGCCTGCCACTGTCATCAACAAACGCAGTATAATAACTGATCATCACCGGAACTGTATTTTTAAGTGTTACCCATTTCTCTTTATCGAGGTCCATTAAACTATCAATACGTTCCTCGGTGTATTCCGGCTGATTTCTTAACAGGTACATGGCCAATTCCTTTGGCTCGCTTAGTCGAATACATCCGTGGCTGATATTCCGTTTGGAGGAATTGAATGCGCCGGGATCATTCGTGTCGTGGAAATAAATGTCGAAGTTGTTAGGAAATAAAAACTTCACTCTTCCGAGTGCATTATCAGGCCCGGGCAATTGCCGGATCAATGGCAAACCTTCGGCGCCTGTTCCATATTTTTCCATGTGATGTTCCGCAAGATAATTTGGGTTCCTGCTCATTGCGGGTACGATCTCCTTTTTGAGAATGCTGGCGGGCACATTCCAATATGGACTAAACACAATGTATTTGAGATTGCCTGTGAAGATCACAGTTCCCGTTGCCGATGCGCCCACAACCACATCCATATCAAACTGCAACTGGCCACCTTCATACACATACATTTTATACTCGGGAATGTTGACAATGATCATCGCGCTATCGTTCATCTTCGGCATCCACCGCAACCGCTCCAGGTTGATCAAGATCTGTTGTATGCGTTGTTGGGGCGAAACATTCAGTTCTTTCAAAAAAGCTTTTCCAATCACACCGTCAGCTTTCAATCCCATCCGCGCCTGGAAATTTTTTGCTGCGTTCAACAGCGCTGTGTCGAACACAGCGGTGCTGTCTTGTTCCGTTAAGTCGCCCAGCCCATAAAGACGCTTTTTAACGACCGGAATTATCGACGACTTACTTCCTTTATGTAAAGCCTTTGCGGGGAAGGCGATCGTATCCCATCTTTCCGACTGTGCGATGTTGTTATAAACCGGCAGAAAGTCAAGTAGTTTTTTGTACTCATCGCTTATGGGAAATTCAGTACTCTGCACACCGGATTTATTTGCAATGAGCGAATCGAGTAAAAGGCTGAGATCAACTTTTTTTCTTGGAATGAACCAGCCAAGCTGCTCAACGTCGATATCGGCTCCGTTGTAAACTTTTGATGCATACATAAAAAATTGACCCGTAAGTGCGAGTTCAGTTTCGGTAATATCAGGCATCTTGTGTATCAGCGTATCGGTCGTATCTTTTTTGAATGCGTCTACTTCGTTTACGAGCTCTTTGTTGTACAATGAACTGTCGTTGTATGTGTTTACTGCATTGCCAAGAAGGTTGATAAAATTATAAGCCTGCTCGCTGATGCCGCTGCTGTCGAACCATGCAAATTCGTAGTTCCGCTGCCTATAAAAATCAGCATACTGCTGCTGGAATTTTTGATACGCCGGATGATTTGATAGAAAAGAAACCACCTGGTTGGTATCGACAAATAAATTGTTGAACGATGTTTGTTTTGTGATCGTTGTATCTGGCTGGATACTTGGTTGCTGATGTTGCTCCTGCTCTTTGTGCTGTACCAGGTTGCAGCTCCAGGCAACTAACGCATGCAGGATGAAATAGTATATGAGCATTTTCCTCACGTTGTACAATTTTTTAGCGTTGCAGATCTTTTCTAAGGCCCACATAACAGACGCGCCGCCTCGTCTGCGAGCACTCTTCAAACGGTACCACCTACACCAGCGCGATATCAAAATTCACCAGTTGAACAAATTCCTGCAGCCTGGCGTCAATATCGTGCTTCGTTATTTCTTTGAGGCGCTGCACGCCAAATTTTTCTACGCAAAAACTTGCCATCGCAGAACCCACAATGATCGCAGTCTTCATATTCTCAAAAGAGATGTCTTGTGTCTTGGCTAAATGGCCGATGAAGCCTCCGGCAAAGGTGTCTCCTGCACCCGTTGGGTCAAAAACGTCTTCAAGCGGAAGAGCTGGTGCAAAGAACACACTGTCATCATGAAACAGCAAAGCGCCATGTTCACCTTTTTTTACGATCAGGAAGCGCGGACCCATTCTCAAGATTTTTCTCGCTGCTTTGATAAGCGAAAACTCTTTGCTGATCTCGCGCGCCTCGCTGTCGTTCACGAGGAGCACATCAACCATGGTAAACACTTCTTCGAGATCTTCCCATGCCGTTTCGATCCAAAAGTTCATCGTATCCATCACGATAAGCTTTGGCCTGTCAATGAACTGGTTTATCACTTCACGTTGAATCGCGGGCACCAGGTTTCCAAGCATCAAAAATTCTGAGTCCTGGTAATGCTCCGGCACTTTTGGGTCGAAGTCAGCGAGCACATTCAGGTCCGTGATAAGCGTGTCGCGGGTGTTCATGTCGAGGTGATAACGCCCGCTCCAGAAAAACGACTTCTTATCGGGCACGATCACAACCCCTTCCGTGTCGACGCCGCGTGCCCGCAATGCATTGAGCTCTTCCTCCGGAAAATCGTAACCGACAATTGAAATTTGCTGGATGGGTTTTACAAAGTTGCTCGCAGCATAGGCAACATAAGTTGCTGAGCCGCCGACGATCTTGTCCGTCTTTCCGAACGGGGTTTCAATTGCGTCAAAAGCCATGCTTCCCACCACAGTTATGCTCATAATGTTTTGTTATGGCTGCAATGTACAAATTTGGAAATTGCTCTGTGAAGGAAAAGAGATCTGA